>CAQJOC010000095.1:0-1820 GCA_948815685.1 uncultured Eubacteriales bacterium
AAGCATTTTGTACTTATAAAATTAAAGAAAAAGACAACATTTTAATGAAGATTTTATTTAAGAAAAAAAAAAGGTTTTTTAATTATGGTTTTTATCAAATAATCCTTAAATATAAAAAGCATGCAACAGATTAAATTTAAAAAATCGAAAGATATAAAAACAATGGGAAATGGCAATTTAAAAAAACAATTTAAAATCTATCTTATCTTAATTTAGATATTTTAGCAATTCAAAGCTTTTGGTTCTTCTTTTATTTACTTTGGTTTGAGGTGTAAAATAGTATATATTTTAAAAATAATTTTCAAAAATAATTCAAAGTAATAAAAGAAGAAACTAAAAGCTTTTTGAAAATAATGCTTTCTATTGGTGCTCGAGTGTGAAGAAAAATTAAAATTGACCGAAAGCAGATACTTTATGTCTTAAAATCTACTGTTTATTTGATCAAACAAAAAGCATGGCGTATATTCCTTTGGATGAAGATACTAGAGTTAAAGGTCAAGCAGCTGTTGAAGTTATCGGAGGCAGAGCAGGAAAAGCAGGAGCTTCAGCTATTGTTTGGACGTTGACCAATGTTGTTTCAGCTGGAAGTGGAATATTAAAGCACTTGTTTACAATTATTCCGTTATTCTTCGCAATTCTTATTACATGGATTGCATCTGTATGCAAGCTTAGTAAAAAGTATGAGGAGAAGGTTGAAGAAAGAGCAAAAGAGATAGCCTAGAGAGAAATAAACCACAGCAAAGGTAGTAAAAATATATACTTATAGACTGCAGTTTTCGGATCTGCAGTCTATTTTTATATTTTTTTAATTTCTGAAACATAAAATTTTCCGTTATTAATATTTTTTTTAAGATAATATTCCATATGTTTTTGTGTAGACTGGTCATCATTAGGATATTTTTCTAAATCGTCTGAAGGTCCAATTTTGACATAATCAACTTTAAGAAGAATAGTATTTCCTAAATTAATTGCGCTTACTGTATTGGGCATATAGCATTGGTCATGGCTTACACAGTCCACATAAAAAATTTGTTTTTCACTATTATATTCATAAAAACTTTTATAATGTGATTCACAATTTGGTTCCAATTTAGTATTATCACCAAATAGACTAGAACACGCCTGTTTTGCGTCTTCTAAAGTCACTAAAATTTTGCCGGTTTCATCATAATTACAATCACGGTTATCTTTTTCAGATGCAGCTTTCCAAATAGATGCATTCATTATTAAATAGTAGGGAGGAGGGTTGTTTTCGCTAAAAGGCTCGGGATTTTGCATGACTATGGGGTATAAAAATTTATTATAATCAAAAAATTGTATATTATTAACAATTTGTGCACAAGTATTTGAAAAAAATAAGATTGATAAAGTAGAAAATAAAAGTATTAAATAGGCTGGCAGTATTTTTAAAAATGATTTGAATTTTAATGCTTTTTTAAAGCGATAGGTGATTTTAAGATTGGTATTTTTTGCAATCTGATTAGGGTGCTGTTTAAGTGAAAGTCTTGATTTAACATAATTATTGTTAATATTTTTATTATATTTTGTGGAATTTCTACCAGGATAAATAAAAAAATCTTCAGAAGTTTGATTTTTATCAGGCATATTATACAGCGGAAGAATTGTAGTCCGCCTTTTAGGCACCTCTTTTTATATAAAATAAGAATTTATTGAATTGTAACATATTATATGGTATGAATTTTGTCAAAATATAAGATAAATGTTGATAAAATTTATTAATATTTAGGTTTTGTCTGTTCTTAAGTAAAAACTCTCATATTTCTAAACTGTGTTGACTATGTCGTAATTTTTCCTTGTTT
>CAQJOC010000095.1:1830-4730 GCA_948815685.1 uncultured Eubacteriales bacterium
AACCAAATCATAGTAGGCGCAAGAAATAAAGAAACGAAGAATCCAGTTTTTCAATCTTCCTGAACCACTTAAACTTAAGATTTTGAAATAAACATTCGACTAAATGATGCTCTTTGTAAGCGTGCTCATCGATTTTTTCTTAATTTTACGAATAGATTGGGTTGGAACTTTTAGCGATTCGTGAGAATTAAAAAAGACGATTTCAACTCTTTGGTTATTCCCTTTGCAAAGTGTTTGTTAAATTCTGAAGTTATTTAACTATATTTTTTGCAAGATAAAAACTTTTACACAATAAAGCCAAAAATTTAACGTTTCAAGCCTATTTTCATAGTATATCCAAAGAAATGTTTTTGTTGTAGGGAAGGAGCGAAAAATGAAAAACACTATTTTGAATCTTAATAAGGTTAAAATTAATAAAAAATGTATTGTATGCTCACTAATTGCACAAGGGAACGAAAGAAGAAGATTACTAGATTTAGGAATTGTTCAAGGAACTAAGATAGAAATTTTAGGAAAAAGTCTTTCCGGGGATCCGATGTCATACCTAATACGAGGAATTGTTATTGCACTAAGGAGCGAATGTGCAAAAAAGATAATTGTTAAAAGTTTAGATTAATATTTGGAATTAATATTAATAAAATACGATACTATTTAAGGGTGATCATTTTATGAGGCTATTACACTTAAAAGAAATAAAAGCCAAAATGATGAAAAAAAAACAGGAAAAAAATACTACAAATAAATCACTTGATAAAATACCGATAGTTGCGGTAGCGGGGAATCCCAATGTAGGTAAAAGCACAGTTTTTAACAGTTTAACAGGGCTTAGACAGCATACTGGAAATTGGCCGGGCAAAACTGTGGAAAATGCACAGGGCGAATATTTTTATAATGGACAATGGTTTAAACTTATTGATATCCCGGGCACATATTCACTTATGGCAAATTCTGTCGAAGAAGAAATTGCTCGAGATTTTATTTGTTTCGGAGATGCAGATGCAATAATCGTTGTTCTTGATGCGACAGCTTTGGAAAGAAATTTAAATTTAGCTCTCCAAATTTTAGAAATAACTACGGATGTAGTAATTTGTGTAAACTTGATGGATGAAGCTAAGAAAAAAGGTATTCATATAGATTTAGACGAACTCTCACTTCAGCTGGGTGTTCCTGTGGTTGGAACCAACGCAAGGAAAGGTAAAGGACTGAATGAACTTATGGAAAAAGTCCAAAAAATTTGCAAAAAAGAAAGAAAAACTTTTAAGATAGAAATAGACTATGGAGATATAATAGAAGAACCTGTCAATAAGATAAAAAATTTAATTTCTTACACAACAAAAAAATTTATTGATGAACGTTGGCTTAGTCTGCGTATGCTTGACCAAGAAGGAAATATTGTTAAGAAAATTGAAAATCATTTAGGCAAAGGGCATATAAAAGATGAATTAATTTCTCTTGCTTCCGAGGAAAGGGAACGGCTTTTACAGGAAACAAATGATAAAGACTTTATACGTGATAAAATCACTTCTGAAATCATACATAAAGCGGAAAGTATATATAAAATTTGTGTAAAAATAGATAATGATAACTATGCCGATAGAGATAGACATATAGATAAAATTTTAACATCTAAGTTAACAGGGATTCCAATTATGTTATTCGCCTTGATGATAATATTTTGGCTTACGATAACAGGTGCAAATTATCCTTCCGAAATAATAGCATCAGGAATGTTTTGGCTTCAAGACCGTTTAAATGAGCTTTTTTGCAATATCGGAGTCCCTGATTGGCTAAACAGTCTTTTTGTTATGGGGATATATAGAACACTTGCATGGGTTGTGTCTGTAATGCTTCCACCCATGGCAATATTTTTTCCTATTTTTACCTTTTTGGAGGATGTGGGTTATCTTCCGAGAGTAGCTTTTAATCTTGACAAATTTTTCAAAAATGCCGGTGCTCATGGGAAACAAGCTCTAACTATGTGCATGGGATTTGGGTGTAATGCTTGTGGTGTTACGGGTTGTAGAATAATTGATTCTCCAAGAGAACGCCTTATTGCAATTCTTACAAATAATTTTGTCCCTTGCAACGGAAGGATACCGACATTGATTGCCGTAATAACAATGTTTTTTGTTGGATGGATACCTTCGCCGTTTAATTATTTCGCTTCTGCGGCTATTTTAACATGTGTAATACTTTTAGGAATTTTATTGACATTTTTTATTTCAAATCTTTTATCAAAAACTTTTTTGAGAGGGATACCATCATCTTTTATTTTGGAAATGCCCCCATATCGCAGACCACAAGTAGGAAAAATTTTGATACGTTCTCTGTTCGACAGGACTGTTTTTGTTTTGGGGAGAGCTGTAACAATAGCAATACCGGCAGGTTTGATTATTTGGTTAATGGCAAATATACAAATTGACGGAATTAAAATTTTATCTTATTGTTCAAATTTTTTAGATCCTTTTGCACGTCTTATAGGATTAGACGGAGTAATTCTTTTGGCATTTATTTTGGGATTTCCGGCTAATGAAATTGTTATTCCGATAATTATAATGAGCTATCTGTCTACGGGGAATATTATGGAACTTGAAAATTTAACTGAACTTCGGAATTTACTTATAGCCAATGGTTGGACTTATACAACGGCAATTTGTACGATGCTTTTTTCGTTGCTTCATTTTCCCTGCGGCACAACACTTTGGACAATAAAGAAAGAGGTCAACAGTATAAAATGGACTATTTTATCGTTTGTTATTCCTACAATAACCGGAATAATCGTTTGTTTCACAGTTTGCCAAATTTTTATGCTCCTAGGTGTTTAGGAACTTATAAGTTAATTGAGAGTTCTTACTTAAGGACAGACAATAAAGCAGTTTGAGGATCAGAGAAAAGAGAAG
>CAQJOC010000096.1 GCA_948815685.1 uncultured Eubacteriales bacterium
ACTTATCTTCATACTGCTTTAAAACAGTAAAAGCTGTTCCATCTGAACCGCCATAACTTGCATCTATATGAGCAATTCCTCCAAGTATTAAATCATTGTCTTTTGTAAATTGAGGACTACTAAACATACATTCTTCATCTGCAATATGCTTTAGTTCATAGTTTGCACAAAACAAAGAGGGTGACATTGACCCTCTTATTTGCTCCAGTTTATCTCTTGTTATTAAATCTGTTTGGTAACAATCATATTTATGAACATTTGGCATAATGGAAATACAATCTTCATTATGCCATGGTGTTCCTGTGTTTATTATTCGCCCTCCACGATTTTTTATGTTTTGTAGCTCCATATATGCAAGTCTTGTTAGTTCTCGCTCTGGCTTACTTATTCTGTCTTTTAAGTTCACAATATCGTCTGTGATTACTATATCAGCGTGTTTTCCTGTGATAGAGGTTTTAATTCCAAGTCCCAAAACCTGACTTGTACCTTTGCTATACGTTGATAAATTCGTACTTAAATTGAAAGATGATACTTCAGTAAACACTAAATCTATTCCGTAAATTGCTTTTACTAAAAATAAATACAGTTTACTATTCATAATCTTATATATTTGCCTTATTACTTCCTTAACGTCACCGTCTGTTTTTCTTAGAATAATTATGTTTTTATTTGGCTCTAGCATAAGCATTAAAGCTATTGCAATAGTTAAGCAAGTGGTCTTGTAACTCCCTCTGTGAGCTAAAAGCGTGTAGTCTTCGCTGTTATTTAATCCAATTATATTTTTTATCCACTCATTATGTAGAAGCGTTAAATCTTTAAAGCCTACCTTTTGTCCTATGATGTACGGTTCTTCTGTTATCAAATCTAAATATTCAAATTTGCTTAAATCATTCATTTTTTATTCTCTTTTTAGAAGCTAAATACTCCTGAATCTCTAAAATCGTGCTGTCTTGCGAAGTTATCTCTATTTTGTCCGCTGGTTTTTCTCCTGCAAGCTCGATTAAGTCCTTTAAAATCCTGCTATCTCCCTTTTTAACTCCTGTGGCAAAGACTGAAATCACTAAAGCTAAAAGATTGTTTTTATCTCTTTCTCCTTTGTAAATATCCATTTTATTTACCATTTTTTTAAGTTCGGGGAGTGTTATTCCTGAGTATAAGACATCTTTTATCACTTGCTGTGCATTCTTTTTTATTTGTTTATTTTTATTAGTTTCTTTTTCACCTTTTCTTGAAATCTCTTTGCGTACGCTTATTTTGAGGTATTAAATTCTTGTCATTCATACTAATCACCAATTATATTTAATTAAATTTCTATTTACCTTTATATGGTTTTATGTTATAATTAAGAAGGGAATTTTTATGGAAATAATAAATATTAAAATTGAAAAGCCTTTTAGATACCTTTGGCTAAAATCAGTAATTGACGTAAACCTCGATAATCATTGTGCAAAGTGTTTAGTTGGGGAATATTGTAGTAATATAAATAGCTCTAAAAAAGAGTTTTCTAATATAAAATTAAATCATGGGATATATTATTTATGCGGGGTGTCGTTACCATATAACTATGACAACAATTTTCATTTAGCTTTCAAGTATCAAAACAACAACATTTTAGATTTCTCCAATAACGGAATAACGGTTAAAATTAAAAACGCTGTTTCTCTACATATCTCCATAAAATATGTAAATGAAAGTCATCCTAAAAGTAAATTCAAGTCGTATTATTCCTGCCGTAACTGGCAATTTGCAAATTATTTCAATGATTATTTAAGATAGTTTCGACTATCTTTTTTTGTTTGTTATGTTTATAACTGTTTGGATATTCAAGGTTAAATTCGATGTCTAATGCTTTAAAGTATTTACTTTTTTCAAATCTTTTAGGTTTTTTACAAATCGCCCACAATTGATTCTTGTGTTTATCTATAACTTGTACCTTATCAAAATATTTATTTAATAATTTATTTAAACTATTCTTATCTTGAAATTTCTGCAAAGTCCAAACGCCTTTACGGAAAATTGCACTAAAATTATCTTTATCTAAAAACTCAATATTACGTAACTTGTCAGTACTTCTGGCTTGTCGCAATCTGGATTCGGAGGATGCTTTGTTACGCGTAGCTAAGTATATTTTTCCTGTTTGCTTTAAAAGTGCATTGCAGGAAGTTAAAACATAGTCTTCATAATCATTTGATGTTATGCTGTTTAGCACGCTGTCAAGGATAACAACGTCAAATAATCCGCTTGTTTCGATTTTTTGCTGTATATTATTTATATCTGCAAGCGTTGCATTCACGTCTAATCGTTCAGTTCCTTTAGCTTTAAAATACGGTTCATATGAATAAGCTTTATATCCTTTTTTTTTAAGTAAATTTATATAAAGTTTTTTCCCTGCTCCAAAGTCTAAAATCTCCTCGTCTTTTTTTATATTTTTTAAAACATAGTGTTCATATAACGTGCTTCTTCTTGTTTCTAAATTTCTTGACATTTGACAATGTGTTTGAACATATGGTTTTATTCCAAGTTTTTTATAATTATAAGTTCCATAATCTGAATTTATATACTTTAAAAATTCAGGCACTTTATCATTGTGCATTTTATATACAATAAGGTTTCTATTTAATAATTTACAGCTGTATGCGTAATCACTGTTATGTATGATTTTACCGCCCTCATCAATAATGACGGAATCAAAATCTCCGTATTTATTTAACAATTTGCATATTTCTTTTACAATTGAGCCATAGCCTTTTTTGGTAACATTTATTTTTGAATTTTCTACTTCGTTAAATCCAAAATCTAAACTATCGGCATTAGATATACTACAAAGCGAGGATTCAGTTTCTACACTATTGTGCATTAAATTGAATCTGATTTCATCATGTACAGCGATTTTTTTATTTAAAATAAAAGCAGGGCATTTTTTAATACCAAGGCTTTTAACTGCTTTGGTTCGTTGGTGTCCTGCTATAATAATTCCATTTGCATTAGCGATTATCGCCTTACACATTCCAAAAAGTGTAATACTTTCTTTTAGCTTGTTAAACTCTTCATCACTAATTTCTCTAGGGTTATATTCCGCAGGCTTTATGCTATCAGTTTTAAAACATTTATAAAAATTATTCATCTTTCATCACTTCGCTTACAAATCCATATAAAACACCATTTTTCTGCGAATACTTTTCTATTGGAAACACCGCATAATGCACGACAATAATTTTCTAAAAACAAAAAGAAAGAGTCAGAAAAAAATTGCCTCACTTTCTACCGTAATGATACTATGATGGCAAACTAAATTAAGCTGACAGAGATTTTCTGTTAGCTAAATAAAGATTTGCCAAAGCAAACATTATATTTAATTTTTGAGTCTGCTTTTCAAGCCCTCGGTACCGTGTCTTTCGATAGGCAAAAAGATTTTTGACTACCCCGAATACGTGTTCTACCTTTGAGCGTATGGATGATTTTTGGTGCTCTGATTTTTTCGCTTTGTATTGCCCACTTTTTGAAAGCTTCTTGATCTGTGAAGATCTCCTGTTGATTTCGTATTTAATTTTTTTCCCATTATTATTTTTTATAACTGCATCCTCTCTCTTCTCTGCGCCAAGATATCCACTGTCGCCGTATACAAACTCCTCTTCGCCTGTCAATAACTCCGAAACTTTTGTTACATCATGCACGTTCGCAGAAGTTACCTTGACTGTATGCACCAAGCCCGTTTTGCTATCGACACCGATATGTGCTTTATATCCGAAATACCATGTGTTCCCTTTTTTCGTGGAATGGGCCTCTGGATCCCGCGCTTTCTCCCTATTCTTTGTGGATGTTGGGGCTTTTATAATCGTGGAGTCTACAATTGTACCTTTTTTCAGAATTAATTTTTCTCGTTCTAATATTTCCTCAACCTGTGAAAATAGTTTTTTCTCTATTTTGTTTTTCGTAAGAATTCCACGAAACCTTCCTATCGTATCACCATCCGGAATCTGTTTTGGTGAGTTTACTCCGCAAAATTTCGAAAAAGCCCGGCTATCTATCACTTCCATCATTACTTTCATGTCGGATAAGTCATAGAGATTTTGCAAAATATAGATGCGTAACATTAGTTCAAGATCGTAGGGCTTATTTCCTCGCTCTCCTTTATAATAGCAAGGCTTGATTATCCCCAACCACTCGTCCCATGGTATTATTTTTTCCATCTTTTCCAAAAATATTTTTTGTTTGTCCGGCCTTCTAATAATTCATCGTACATCTCTGTTAATTTCATTTGTCTATTCATATTTTCATTTTATCTCTTTTTCTATTTTTTTCTACTGTGCGGTGTTGCCTATTAAATTATCAAGTTGCCTTTCTTCACTTTCAGAAACAGGAATATACTTATTCTTATATTTTAGATAAAGCTGTGATTCCCCAGTTGTATCTTCTTCGTTTTCATAATCTTTTGTTATTTCGAGTGGTTCTGTATCAAAGAAGTTAAAATCCGACATATCTATATCTAAGATACTATCAATTTCTTCAGTTAATAATTCTAAGTCAAAACCTGTATTCATGGTTAATTTATTATGAACCAAAGCATATGCTTTCTTCTGTTCTTCATTTAAGTGTGAAAGCCGTATTATTTCTACTTCGTTAATCCCAAGTTGCTTTAATGCCTTATATCTTCCATGACCCTCTATAATTATATTGTTTTCATCAACTGCAATCGGGTCGTTATTCCCGAATTTTTCAATCGAC
>CAQJOC010000097.1:0-1647 GCA_948815685.1 uncultured Eubacteriales bacterium
ATATGGGGTTAAAAATATAAATCAATATTGGCTTTTTTAGCTTGTGAGTGCTGAAATTTACGCAGTATCCGATAAATTTTTTTATCTTTTTTCAAAAATGCTCCTGTCTGATGAAAGTTAAAATTTATATTTTTCCCCATACATTGATTTCTTATATCGAGGACATAATCGTAATTACATATTCTTGCATTAATCCCGGATTCTCCGCCAACTGATACCAATTCTATTTTATCATTAAGATATGAGGAAAGGTCTATTTTACCGAGTAGCGGCGAACAAATAATTGCTTTATGCTTTATTGGAGCATTTATATAAATCGGTAGCCGATAATCTGCCATTTCTTGATTTTCAACTGTACAGGCTATTAACACATTATCATAGCCATTTCCCCAGTCCGAGGGAATACAACTGGTAAATCTATCTATACGTTTCGTTATAATAAAAAATTTAAGATCAGATCGCAATTTTATCATCTCAAAGGCTTCACTTCGCCACTTATCAGCTTCCTCAACTAAAAAATCAGATGTAAAGCAGGTGTTTACAATTTCACCTGCTTTTAATTTGTACTCTCCATTTTTCTTGCGTTTTATAGGTAAATCAAAATTTTGTGTCTTGCGTACTAACGAACTGTCCTTTTCAAATTGACTATCTCGGCGATAAACATAACAATTTTGGCAACCGGAACTTATTTTATGGCATCCATGCCACGGATTCCATATGGACATTTTTATACCTCTTTAAACTACTAAAATTGTCGTCTGGATTTAAGGCTTAAACATTAACACCCATATCATAAGCCTGCTTCATAATGTCAGGTTTATTTTTAATTTCGCCTTTTTCGTGAACCCCCAGACCGTAAATTATTCCTTTTTCTATTGCACCATCAAGGCAGAGGGTAAAGCCACGTAGACATTCAACTGTTCGCTGCATATTTTCCATACTGGTATCGGCAGCGGTCAATATGAAATAAAATTCTTTATTTTTAATTTATTGATATTTGGGGACGGTTTGGTCTATTAGCATTTTAAGCTGACTGCATACCGAATAAAAATAGACAGGAGCCCCTAAAACTATTACATCGTAGTCAATCATTTTTTCAAGGATTTTATTGGCATCATCTTTTTTAAAACATTCACCTAATTTGCTACAAGAATAACAACCTATACATGGAGAGATTTTACACTCACCCAAAAAAATCTTTTCAACTTGATGCCCGGCTTCATCTACTCCTGTAAGGAATTGATCGCAAAGTAAATCTGAATTTCCGCCTTTTCTTGGGCTTGATGAAATAATTAATACTTTCTTATTCACGGCATTTCATCCTTTCATCGTCGACTATCTTAAAATAAATATAGCACAAAATCATACATTCTGTCTACTACTGGCGTTTTTTGGGGGTGCCATATGCGTCGATATAAGAAAGTTAAATATATAAAATCGGTTTTATTGAGTTGGCATTTAAAGAGGTGTTTTACGCTAAAACGGTTGCAGTATTTTTATCAATCTTTCAGTATCATATCCTCTTTTAGAGCACTCCCTTCCCATTTTTTGAGAGTTTATCGCATATTACTTTTGTGGTATAATTGGTCTCAAAAAATAGTAATTTTTAAATTAAAATTCAGGAGGTAAAAATGGATAAAAGTGGAT
>CAQJOC010000097.1:1657-4724 GCA_948815685.1 uncultured Eubacteriales bacterium
GCCGCTGGGTTGTTGAGGTTACATACTCTTTTTTTAATCGTTTTCGCAAACTCCTAGTTCGTTATGAAAAAAAACTCAAAACTGCATGGCCTTACGCCAATTTGCCTGCGCTGTTATTGTTTGGCATAAGCTTATTCGGGTTCATTGCTAATTTCGGGATAAGCTCTAAATCTTCACATAACAAAAGATAGTAAAGAACTTTTTATGAGTAAAGGATAGTGAAGCCATCGGGCAAAAGTTGAAATCCATAACTGAATATATTGATAGAGAAACCGAAATGACAATAAAAAGCGATATATCGAAAACGGTACTTTTAAATATGTATAAGAAAGAATAGTTATATATTCAAGAAAGAAATAGAAAGAGCCAAGAAATAAAAAAGTATATTGATAAAAACGAATCCATAGATAACAACCAAGATTTTTTATCAAAACTTATTTCATGAATAAAAAATTTCTTTAAATAGAGTAAATATAATAGAAATAGCGATACTCACAATAAGAAGTATTGCTATTTCTACCTAAACATTAGTTCCCATATTATAAGCCTGTTTCATAATGGCAGGTTTATTTTTGATTTTGCCTTTTTCGTGGACCCCCAGACCGTAAATTATTCCTTTTTCGACTGCACCGTCAAGGCAAAAGGTAAAGCCACGCAGACATTTAAGGGTCCTCTGCATATTTTCCATACTGGTATCGGCAGCAGTCAAAATGAAATAAAATTCTTTATATCTAATTCCCTGATATTTCGGAAAAGTCCGACCTATTAGCATTTTAAGCTGACTGCATACCGAATAAAAATAAACAGGAGCCCCTAAAACTATTACATCGGAGTCAACCATTTTTTCGAGAATTTTATTGGCATTATCTTTTTTAAAACATTCACCTAATCTGCTACAAGCATAACAACCTATACATGGATAGATTTTACACTCACCCAAAAAAATCTTTTCAACTTGATGCTCAGCTTCACCTACCCCTGTAAGGAATTGGTCACAAAGTAAATCTGAATTTCCCGCTTTTTTGGATTTGATGAAATAATTAATACTTTCTTGTTCACGACATTCCCTCCTTATCACCTTCGACTTTTCTGAGATAAATATATCATAAAACCATATATTCTGTCTACTGCTGTCGCTTTGGGGAGTTTATCGCAAATCACTTTTGTAGTATAATGAGTCTCGAAAAATAGTAATTTTTAAATTAAAATTCAGGAGGTAAAAATGGATAAAAGTGGATTTGTAAATGAATTGGTAAATCAAACGGGGTAGGATGAAGAAAAATGCAATAAAATAAACAGTATTATTGAAGATACATTTATTATAGGAAAAAATGTTGAAAAAGTTTCAAACAGAATTAGGCTTTAATGAGGAAGAAGCTAACAAATTGTACGAAATAGCTGCAAAGATATTATGTACTGAAATTAAAGACAAATTAATGCATCCTTTTAGAAGTCAAAATTAATGCAATAAATTATAACCTATAACCCATCGGCAAGCGTAAGCGTCAAACACTCGAAATTTTGCCGGGTTTGAGCATATATTCTACTTTTGCTCCTACTCGTGCTAAGGTTTATTCGGAAAGCAAATTGAAATCTATCGCTCCTTTATCATGACAAAATTCGTAAGGGAAATGCCCTGTCGCTTCACCTGCTGTTCTTTAACAACTTTATACCCTCTTTTTTCAAAAAAGGGTCTTGCAGTAATGGAAGCATGGGTAACGATATTTTCTTGAACTGCTGACTCCAACCGATTGCAAATAGCGGTAGCAATTCCTTTTCCTTGATAACATGAATGGACATATAAACGATCAAGATAGCCTGTCTTATCTATATCCCCAAATCCTACAATGATACCATCATCAACCGCAACAATACTGAAATGCTCTTGAAGTGACCGGTCCCACTTTTTTAAATCCACCTGTTCTGTTGCCCATACATCTAATTGTTCCTTGGTGTAATCTTTCGCATTTATGGTATGGACAGTGTTGTAGAAAAGTTCTGCCAGTTCCTTACAGTCTGATGATTGATACTCTCTAATAAACATTTTATTTCTGTCTCCTTTCTCAATTATTCTTTTTTAACATTCAAATTTTTGATTTTATACAAAATCCCTTTACACAGACTTATATCAGTAAAAAGAGAAATAGAAGCGGATGGAATAAAAATATAATCAAATTTTTCTTCTGTAGAGTAATCTTCAATATTACTTTGCACAACTGATGTATTTGGGGATTTTAGTTTCAACTTTTCCAGCATCTCTTTAGAGGCATCTATTCCTTTAATTTTTAACCCTCTTTCTATAAAAGGAATTAAAAATCGTCCGTTGCCACACAATGGTTCTAAGATATAATCTCCCTTTTTTGCGTAGGATAAATAAAAGTTCAATTCATCTTGTGGAGGTATTCTATGTAAGATTTCATACATTTCAGCACACAAACTACCATAATAATTTGGTACAAGTTGACTCAATCTTAAGCACTCCCAGTTAAAGATTTTATGTTTCGAATTAACATAAATTATTGAGTGAAATATTAAATTTTACAAACTATTGTTATACAGGATTCCATTTTTCAATATTTCTTCATCTTCCCAAATCTCTTTTTCAGATAAAGAAGTTTCTATAAGTTCTATTAGTACATCATTTACTAATATCATAGCACATTTGTAACCCTTAAACGGTTCATAAAGTGGCATTAATATCTCTCTGCCTTGCAATTTATCCTCAATATTATCTACCTTAAAAGCTATGTGTTTTTCTCTTGTTATCCTTCTATCTAAAGGACTTCCGCTTTCAAAAGCGTGGTACTCAATATGTATTCCTAAATCATTGATAGCATCCTCAGAATACATCTTAAACAAAGGAGAATATCTTGCCTTTTTACTTAAATTAGATTTGTCTGTAGGAACGCCAATATGATGAAAATTCACGTTATATATCACCTATACTTAAATAATCTATTTAATTTTTTGTGTTAATTAATGTCTTTGATTTTAACTTTATGGGTTTTAAGTTTACCGTCATAAGATATGCCGACTGCGAGTTTTTGCCCTGTATAGTCTTTTAAAG
>CAQJOC010000098.1 GCA_948815685.1 uncultured Eubacteriales bacterium
ATCAGCTTTTTAATTTTTAAGGTTGATTTTGCAAAAAGTCTATTTTAATTTCGCATGAGGTCTATTTTTTATCTTTCAATTTTTCTTGTGTTATCCCAAAGGCCCTCTAAATTATAAAGCTTTCTCGTTTCTTCGGTAAATATATGAACAATCACGTCTCCGTAATCCAAAAGAATCCAATAATCTGAACTATCTTCTTTTCTATTTGGTAAAATGCCTTCCTCTTTAAGTCTAAACTTTACCTCATCTGCAAGTGCTTTTACATGTGTTGTACTTGTTCCACCGGCAAAAATAAAATAATCTGCAAGCGTTGACACGTCTTTTATACAAATCGTATTTACATTAATTGCCTTTTTCTTATCTAGGACTTCATAAATTTTATTTAAAACGAATTTTGGATTTTTGCTTTTTCTGTTTTTTACCTTAAATGCCATTTCATTATATGCATTAAACGTATTCGGATGAATTGGCTTTTCATCATCCGCAAGCATTTTTATTGTATCTTTAAGCCCTGCCATTAAAACATCATCAAGCCCCTTTTCTGCAAGTTTTCTTAGTTCTTCAACTCCCTTAAAGTCTCTATCTTCCGAAATGAAATCCGCAACAAACACAACCTTTTCCAGAACAGACATCCCTGCACGCCCCGTAGTATGATACCTCACGGCATTGAGTATATCGCTGTCATTTATACCAAGAACCTTTTCAATATACTTACTGCCAATCACAGCATGCAATAGTTTTTTTGTGTTTAGTTCGAATTCATCTAACTTTACATCCAGCTCCCGGGCAAGCCTTTTATGCTCTTCCGGTGTCATTTCTTTCATTATGTCATGAAGCATACCCGCAATTTTTGCCTTTTCAGGGTCAGCTCCGTATTTTATTGCTAACTGCTCGGCACTTTTTGAAACGTTTATACTGTGTTTGAATCTTTTTTCACTCAAAAAAGGTTTAATTATTTCTTCATACATAAATATTTTTCCTTTCATTCGTCCTTCTTTATTTTAACACTTAATCATTTATCATCTTTTAGTGATATAACTTATTTTGCTGTTCGTTCGCACACTTAATTTTGTGTTTTTATGACTTTTAGAAAAATTTTTATTTAATGATTTCTTTTTTACCTTTTTAGCTTTGGCTTGTACCTTATTATAAGATTTAACAGTCGTTTTTTTAGTTTCTTTGTTTTCAACTTTTTTATATAAAACAAATTTATTTCCTATTTTACAAATAACTTGTGCACCGATATTTTCCGCAATATATTTCGCCGCCTCATCTGCTTTAAATGCACACGTTTTTAAAACTTTTCCCTTAAGTAGTTCGTCTTTATTAACTATATTAAATGCGTGGTTAAGTGTCTCCTGATTCATTCCGCCTTTGCCGATAATTAATTTAGTATCCAGTTTACTTGCTTTGGCTCTTAGCAATGACCGTTTTTTACTTTGCATTTTTATTACTCCTAAAATAATTTGTCATTTTATCTTTTATTTCTTATATCTTTAATTTTTCGTTTTTAGCTTTTACATTTCAAAGTCTCTTTTAAAATACAATACAGCTTTTTTAAAGCCATTCCTCTGTGGCTAATCTCATTTTTTTCATGTTCGGAAAGCTCTGCAAAACTTTTTCCGTTTGAAGTCAAGAATATAGGGTCATATCCAAAGCCTTGCCTACCTGTAGCTTTTTCTGCGATGATTCCCTCACATTCTCCCGTAGTAAAAATCTTTTTACCATCGGAAAGTATACAGCAAATTGTACATATAAATTTTGCTGTTCTTTTTTCTTTCGGAACTCCCTTCATTTCCTTCAAAATTTTTTCTATTTTTTCGAAATTTTTTGCATCTTTTCCGGCATATCTTGCGGAATAAATTCCCGGTGCCCCATTTAATGCATCAACCATCAGTCCCGAATCATCTGCAATTGTTGCCATCTTAGTTAAATTATAAATATAATCTGCCTTTATCTCTGCATTTTCTTTAAAAGTCATTCCCGTTTCGTCAGGCATGAAAATGTCTTTTTTTATCTCATAAAATGGTTTCACCTTAATATCAAGAGGAGAAAGTATTGTTGAAATTTCTTTTACTTTATCTTTATTTGCTGTTGCAATTAAAAACTCCGATTTATTGTTTTTATTTTTATCCTTATTTTCACTTGTATCTTTTTTTGTTTCCATTTACTTTTATTTTCCCTTTTATTTTCCCTTTTATTTTCCCTTTATTTGCTTATTTTATCTAAAACTTTGTCTTTTAATTTATATCTGAATTGTATCTCATAATTTCACTAATCGAATAATGCTTCCGTAAATTCTTCTTTATCAAAAGGGCGAAGGTCGTCTTCCCCTTCTCCTACGCCTATTAGCTTAACGGGTATATTCAAAGTGTTTTTAATTGCTAAAATTATTCCGCCTTTAGCTGTTCCGTCGAGCTTTGTCAAGGCTATACCCGTAACCTCCGTAACGTTTTTAAATTCGTTTGCCTGACTTATCGCATTTTGACCTGTTGTTGCATCTAAAACCAATAAAACTTCTTTATCGGCATCAGAAAGCTCTCTGTTTATGATTTTTGATATCTTCTGAAGTTCTGCCATAAGATTTTTTTTGTTATGCAGTCGTCCCGCCGTATCACATATTATTACGTCGCAACCTCGAGATTTTGCCGCTGCTATTGAGTCATATATCACAGCTGCGGAATCCGAACCTTCAAAACTTTTGACTATTTCACTTTTTGAACGATGTGCCCATATTTCGAGCTGCTGAATTGCTGCTGCCCTAAATGTATCTCCCGCTGCCAATATAACTTTTTTACCGTTTTTAGTCAAATTACAAGCAAGTTTTCCAATCGTTGTGGTTTTGCCCACTCCGTTAACACCTATAACTAAAATTATGGAAGGTTTTGTTTTAGCCTTGAGTTGACTGTCTCCGTCTAAAATTTCTTTTATTATCTCTTTTAACAACTCTTTAATTTCCGATGGGTCTCCAGTGCCTTTTTCTTTTACCCTTTTTTTAAGCATTTCACATATTTTTTGCGAAGTCTCAACTCCCACATCACCTAAAATCAGAGATTCCTCAATTTTTTCAAAAAGCTCTTCATCTATTTTAGTGAAAGATTTTATTGCCATGTCTATTTTATTTATTATATTTTCTTTGGTTTTTTTTATGCCACTTTTGATTTTTTCAAAAAATCCCATAAATTTAACTCCTTAAAATATGGCTTCTTTATTTTTATACTTTTTGCCTGCCTTTTCCCTATTTTTTCCATTAATTTATTCCTATTTTTATTATATTTTAGCAAATTCTTTTAATTTTAATTCCAATAGTTTTGAAATGCCCTCATCCTCCATGGTTACGCCGTATAAAGCATCAGCTTCTTCCATTGTCCCTCGTCTGTGAGTAATTACTATAAATTGTGTTTTTTCACAAACTTTTCTTAAATATTTTGCAAATCTGTCCACATTTACATCGTCCAAAGCTGCCTCTATTTCATCCAAAACGCAAAACGGCGGTGGATTCACTTTTATTATAGCAAAATACAACGATATTGCAACCAAAGCCTTCTCTCCGCCTGATAAAGCATCTAAATTTATTTCTTTTTTCCCGGGTATGCGTACGGAAATATTTATTCCACAGGAAAGTATATTTTCCGTATCTTCAAGAATGAGCTTACCTGAACCGCCTCCGAACAATTCTCTTATTATCTGGACGAAATTTTGATTTATTTCATTAAATTTATCAAGAAACATTTTTTTCATATCTTTATTAAGACCGTTTATAATACCGACAAGCCCTTTTTTTGACAGTTCTATATCCACAACTTGTTCGTTGAGCTTTGAGTATCTTTCGCTAACTTCTTCATATTCCTCGATTGCAGATAAATTTACACTTCCCAAACCTTTAAGCTTTAATTTTACGGCTCCGAGTTCTTTTTTTACTTTATTCATATCTTCCAAAGAATTTATATTGACGTTATTATCCATGGCGTTTTTCGCTTCACCGAGTGTCATTTCATATTCATCCCAAAGTCCCGCAACTATTCTGTCATAATCTTTTTGAACTACCTTTTCAGACTCTTCGAGTTTGGAAATCTCTTTTATCAAAAGCTCATTTTGACGAGATTTTTCTTTTTCTTCCTTTCTGAGTTCCACGGAAAGTTTTTCCGAATTTTCTCTTTCCTCTTTGGATTTATCAATTTCGGCATATATATTTTCTTTTTCTTTCTCTAAAATTTTAATGCGTTCGTCTGACTTTATAATGTCCATCCTTGATTGCTCGCTTGAAGTCTTCAAATTTTTTATTTCCAAATCTAAATTTTTTAATCTTTCTTCTTTTTCTTTCTCATCTCCTTTCAGAGACGATATTTCCACATTTAAAACTTCCAATTCCTTTTCCATGGAAACAAGTTTTAATTCGGCTTCCTGTATTTTTATATTCATTAACTCGTTTTCTTTTGAAATTTTATTGTTTAATTCTTCGCTCTCAGATAGTTTTAATTTTACTTCGGTTATTTTGTCATCCATTTTGTCAAGTTCATCGTTCAATTTTTCTCTTTCTTGAATTAATTTATATTTCTTCTCGCATTGAATACGTTTTTCATTTTCAAGTTCGTCTATACCGGTTTTATAGAGAGTTTTTTCCGAATTTATTTTTGATAAATCGGTAGAAACCAAAATTTTTTCAGATTTTAGCTTTTCTAGGTTCTCTTCTTTATTAAT
>CAQJOC010000099.1 GCA_948815685.1 uncultured Eubacteriales bacterium
TACGCAGTCATCATTTTCGCTGTCAAAATCATATGTAATACATATAGGAGTTCCGATTTCATCTTGTCTGCGATATCTTTTGCCTATTGAGCCTGCTTCATCGTAATCACACACGAAATCTTTGCAAAGCTCTGTATAAACTTTTTCTGCCTGTTCTCCAAGTTTTTTTGATAATGGCAATACGCATACTTTGTATGGTGCAAGAGATGGATGAAGTTTTAACACAATTCTGGAGTCATTCTCTCCGATTTGTTCATGCTCATAAGCATCGCATAAAAACGCCAGTGCGACTCTATCTGCACCTAAAGATGGCTCAATTACATACGGGATATATTTTTCATTACTTTCGGGATCAAAATATTCTAGACTTTTTCCCGAATTTTTTTGATGACAATTTAAGTCAAAATCCGTACGGTCTGCAATTCCCCATAATTCGCCCCAGCCAAACGGGAACAAATACTCAATATCGGATGTTGCTTTTGAATAATGTGACAACTCCTCTTTCGAGTGGTCTCTGAATCTCAAATTTTCATCTTTCATACCGAGTTCTTTAAGCCAATTCATGCAAAATTCTTTATAATAATTAAACCATTCTAAATCTGTTCCGGGTTTGCAGAAAAATTCCAGTTCCATCTGTTCAAATTCTCTTGTTCTGAAAGTAAAATTCCCCGGAGTTATTTCATTCCTAAAAGATTTCCCGATTTGCCCAATGCCAAAAGGTAATTTTTGCCTTGTTACCCTTTGAATATTGGAAAAATTAACAAAAATACCTTGAGCTGTTTCCGGCCTTAGATATATTTCATTTTTCGACTCTTCCGTTACTCCCTGAAAAGTTTTAAACATTAAATTAAATTTTCTTATTTTAGTAAAATTTTTCGCTCCGCATTTAGGGCAAGTTATTTCTTTTTCATTTATGTAATTCTCCATTTGGTCAAAACTCATACCATTTGGATTTCCGCCAAAATCTTCGATTATTTTATCAGCTCTATATCGTTCTTTACAATCTCTGCAGTCCACAAGAGGGTCGGAAAATCCTCCCACATGTCCAGAAGAAACCCAAACATTTGGATTCATAAGAATTGCAGAGTCCATTCCAACAACGTTTTTTTTCTCGTGTATGAATTTTTTTATCCATGCCTTTTTTATATTGTTTTTAAATTCTACTCCTAAAGGTCCATAATCCCATGTGTTGGCAAGTCCTCCATAAATTTCCGAACCCGGAAAAATAAATCCACGTCCTTTACACAATGTAACTATATTTTCAAGATTTTTTGTTGTATCCATAAAGAGCCTCTCCTTAAAATTTTGCCGTTTTATTTTTTTATATTGTTAGTCAGAGATTTAATCAAATGAAAAAGATTGCAAAACTATATGACAAAAAAACTATTTGAAATAATTTTTCTTGACATAAATTAAAATATATTTTATCTCCAATCAGGGGTATAGTCAAATATTTTTAAAATTAGTTAAATTATAGGAAACACCGCATAATTTTTATTTTACCGAACTGTATTATTGAATCATCTATTTGTTGATTATTTTTCTCTTTTTATTTTTTTGTATATACAATCTTTTTTTATTTTTCATTTTCTTTTTATTTGCCCAAAACAAAAAAATCAAATAGCATATTAAAAGTAAAATTAAGCACTTACCTGAAATAATAAATATTCTTGAAAAAACAACGTCTTTAATCTTTTCGGTGATAAAAGAAAAAAAGTTTAATGGAACAGTCTCACCAGAAACCAAATTTACTTCCTTAAGAAGACTGTTCCCGAATTTTAGTTCAGCTTTTCCGATAAAATCGCCTGCCTCAACTGGTGCATTGATGAAATCAGGTAAAAAGAATGCAGTGGTTAAATCAGAAATTTTAAACTCTTTTGGTAGAATTATCTTAATGGTAGTCTCCGGACTTAGTATTATTTTATCTTTTTTCCATGCATATTTTAATTTAATCTGGCACATAGGGTCATTCCTGTTAGATATGGTTTTTAAAGACAGATTTTCAAATGCCCATGTGTATAATTTTTTTGTTTCTATCATGGCTAAATTTTCTTTTATCCCGTCACCATTAATATCTGTTTCAGGTCCGCCCATTGCCACACATATATATGATACATTGGATTTTACCGCATACGATATAAGACATCTTCCGGCTTCACTGTGCCACCCTGTTTTTATTCCCTTTACATACGGACAATAATATTCTCGCTCTCCGGGTTCCATCATTTTATTGGTCGTTCTAAGAACAGGTCTGTCATCATCAAAAACTTTATATTGTCTTTTACCACATATCTCCATAAAATATGGAAGTTTCATTGCATATGAAGTTATTTTATACATGTCTTTTGCGGTGCTGTAATGATTTTCATCGAACATTCCGTCAACATTAGTAAAATGAGTATTTAAGCAACCAAGTTCCTCTGCTTTTATATTCATCATTTTTACAAAATCGTCTATACCGCCTTTCCCTATATAATCGGCTAAAACCAAAGCGGCGTCGTTTCCGGACCTAATAAGCAGACAATGCAAAAGGTCAAAAACCGTAAGTTCATCATTTTCTTTTAATCCTGAAACAGAACTTTCGGAATCCAGAAGATTTAAAATTTGTTTTTTTACTTTGACTTTTTCTATTTTTATATCTTTCGCATTTTCTATAATTATTATATATGTCATTATTTTAGTCAGCGAGGCCATACTTCTTCTTTTTTCTGAATTTTTTTCAAATATGGGCATTTCTGTATCAGTATTAATAAGTAAAACCGAATCGGTTTTTATATCATCTCCATCATAAAAAGAAAATCCTTTACATTCAAAATTTCTTAGAAATAAAAAAGATGAAAAAGAAAAAATTCCAAAAACTGAACATAATATTAAAAAAAATCTAAACAAGAGGTTTTTCATAAACCTTTTCTCCGCCTATCTTAAAATTAATATATTAACTTTCTCTATTAATATTTTTACTCTCAGATTTTTTATATATCACAAATATTAATATAACCATAAAAGATGCGGATGTAAGAATGGAAATCAGTGCATTTCCCGTAATACCCGCAATAATATATCCTAAAATCGATGCAACTGCCACAAGAGAAGCATATGGCATTTGTGTAGAAACATGGTCCATGTGATTACACCCTGCCCCCATTGACGATAATACCATGGTATCGGATATAGGCGAACAATGATCCCCGAAAACCGAACCGGAAAGAGTTGCGGACAATGCAATTACAGTAATCCCGGGATCCAGTCTTTCGCATACTGTTGCAACAACCGGTATCAGTATCCCGAATGTTCCCCATGAAGTTCCTAAAGAAAATGAAAGAAAGCCGGCAAGCAAAAATATAAATACCGGAATATATGCCGAATCAACATGTAGGTTCGATGCTAAATCACTTATATATTCACCCGTACAAATTAATTCTCCACAAACATCGCTCATTGTCCATGCAAGTGATAATATAAGAAAAGCGGGGGCCATTGTTTTTATACCTTGATTAACACCATCCATGAACATTTTGAATGTTAATAATTTTCGTGGCACAAACATAATAAACGCAACAACAATAGCACTTACAGCTCCGATTGTTATAGATAACCCTGATTGCGTATTTCCCAGAGCTTGAGGAATGGAAACTCCGCCATTGAAAAATCCTCCCGTTTCCAGCATCATAAAAACCGAAACCGACATAAGAACAAAAACAGGTAGAAGCAAATCCCAAGCTGTTCCTTTGTCAGAACTTCTTTTTTCTTCTATTTCTTGTTCGGGAATTTCAGATTTTGTTGTAAATAAATCTCCATTTTCAATTGCATTATGTTCGAATGTTTTCATAGGTCCAAAGTTGATATTTGTAAAACATAGAATAAAAACAAAAATAATAGTTAAAATAGCATAAAAATTATATGGAATTGTTTTAATAAATAATGTCATTCCGTTTAGTTCAACGCTGTCAATACATGAAACTATGGAAGCTGCCCAACTCGATATCGGAGCTATCACACAAACCGGGGCTGCCATAGCATCTATGATATAAGCAAATTTTGCTCGAGAAATTCTGTGTTTATCAGTTATCGGTCTCATAACGGTTCCGACGGTTAAACAATTAAAATAATCATCTATAGACAGTACGATTCCAAGCAATGCAGTTGAAATTTGAACAAGCTTTCTTGATTTTATTTTTTCTGAAGCCCATTTTCCATATGCTTTAGACCCTCCTGCCATAGTGATTATATGTACGAGGGCCCCTAACATAGAGCCAAAAATTATTATAAAAATGTTTTCCCCCATACTTTTTGACATAATTTCAAAGACAATTTTCACTGCTGTAAGTGCCCCATTGCCTGAGTACATACAATATATTGCAGAACCTGAAAAAATTCCCGCAAGTAAAGAGATAACAACCTCTTTGGTTAATATTGCTAAAATTATTGTCAAAATAGGAGGAACTGAAGATAATATTCCAACATAAATCGGCGTCATAAACGTAAACCCTCCTAATATGATATATTTAATATGGTTAATATTATCACAATAGCTATATTTTTACAATACTCATCATAAAATTCAATTTTTGTACATTATAGTCAAAATAAGTTAAAAAATATAAATTATGAAATCCTTTATAATGGAAATAAAAGTGAGATAATTTAGGGCTTGTCTGAAAAATAAAACAAACTATATATTTTAGCTAATTAAGAGAT
>CAQJOC010000100.1 GCA_948815685.1 uncultured Eubacteriales bacterium
CTTCATCAGGAGTGGAGTCTTTTTTTAGTTCAATGATAAATGCAGGCTTACTTTTATCGTTCGGATAGAAAATAAAATCTGCAAATCCAATTCCGGCAGGCATTTCACGCACGATTTTATAATCATCACGAGCAGCTAGATATGCTAAAGTAACAACGCATGAAAGAGAATTTTCATCGCCGTATTTTATAACCGGAATGTTTATATCATGGGTTTCTTGGATTATTTTCTCCATTGTTACAGTATCTTTACGCAGTGTTGCATCGAGCATTTCGTTGGATTGCATTATAACTTTAGAAATTTCCCCCATAGATTTATCTTCTAAAGTTTCATCAAATTTAATCCGAAGTTCTTTGTTTGGAATTTGGAGCATTTTATCATAGTAACTCAAAAATCCATAAACTGTCATCGCAGATAAAATCTGATTGCGGTTATTAAGATTTATTTGCTCTGCTCCATATCCTTTAAGTTTGACTTTTACAGGTATTCCCGATGTCATTTGAACAATATCATTTTTTACAGAATCAATATCTTGGTTTATATAGTACAAGATTTCGTCCATAGGCCCGGTGTTGGTCCAATAACTTTGGCAAATGCCATCGCTAAGAGCATAAGATACGCTGCGAGGATTAAATACATCTAAACCTGAACAGGTTCTATATCCATCATACCAACTTTTTAATTCCTCGAAAGTGACTTTATCTTGCTTTTTACACAAAACTTCTGTTTCCTCAAAAGTAAATCCAAAAAACTTGTCGTATTTGGTATCATTCATAATATTATATTCTTTGAACATATTAAGTGCAGAACCTGACGAATACTTAGCAATCGGGAGTACTCCAGTCATATACGCAAGCTCGACATATGGCTTATCTTTGAGTAATTTCTTTAAAAACTTTAAAAATTGTTCTCGCTCGATTGCCGAAAATAAATTGTTATTAAAAATGTAATCCCATTCATCTAAAATAAAAACAAAACTTTCTCCGGTTTTGTTATATATATCATCGAATATCTTCCCCACAAAATCTTGCTCGTTAATATTTACATGAGGAAAAGCTTCTTTTAAGTCTGATATTAGTTGAGGGACAAATCCCTTCATATATTCATCATAGTTTTTATATTCAATAGTTGGATTGCACCATGTTATAAACACAACATTATGCTTGTTTAAATGCTCTAAATAAGAAAGTCTTTCACTAATTTTTAGTTTATCAAAGAGCTCCTTAAAATCCGCATTTTTAGAATAATAACACGCAAGCATCATGGCGTTTATTGTTTTCCCAAACCTGCGAGGACGAGTTATGCAAATATATTTATTAGGGGTATCTATACATTCAGTTACCTTACCTATAAGTTCTGATTTATCGACGAAATACTTGTAATTTGCCACTTCCGTAAACGAATTATTTGTTATAGGTGTGTTTAAAAAATAAGACATCATATTCCTCCTTTCGAGAGGTTTATCTATTATTTATTATACCACGTTTGAAAGCTTTTAGGAACTATAAGTCACAGCTATTAAAGTCCGTATTTTTTTATAATGTATTTAAAAAATTTGTCTAACTCAAATTTGGCTTCATTTGGCATATCGTTATTTAAAAGTGCTTTGGGGATTGTAAGTTTTGGAGTATGTTTTTTAACTTTGTAAAAATAGACTTTTTGATTTTTAAATTCTATTTTAGAAACTTCATATCCCAATTCCTTCCATGTATAAGGGATGCAGTCACTATTTCTACTATACCAAAACGGACTATGCTTATATGCATCTTTACAAAGTTTAAATCCCAGCATTTGCTCAATTTGGCTAAAAGTCAATGAAAATTTTTCTTTGGTATTTTTTATGAAAAATTCAGACAATAGAGGATATTTTGGTTTAATATCAGATTTAACCAAGAACTTTATATTTTCATCCTTTTCTCCGATTTCCTTAACTATATTAAAAACGTCAATATTATCAGGGAACTCCGTAGGTGTATGAATAAATACAATCTCATCATCTTCGCAAGAACAGTGGATGTAAGCCATATTCTTAATAGAATTATCATTTAACGAATTTTTATGTATAAGTTTTTTGCGTTGAAAACGTAAAATAGGATATCCACAATAATAACATATTCCTTTTTGACGAACCCAGATTGACATATATTTTCCATTTACATTATCTATGTCCTGATTTTTTAATTTTTCTTCAAAATAATCGAAGTCTAAATATGGATTTTTAGACAATTTTATAGGTTTATGCTCTATTAATATAGTGTCTGCCATACGGAACAGCCGGATATCTTTTCTATTTACAAGGGCATAAACTTTACGTCCATCGGGGTCCTCATACCAAAATTTATTAATTAAATATTCTTTTGTCCGCTTAGGATATTGTTTTTGTACAAGTTTTAAAAGTAAAGCTGCGATAACAGCATCTAAATGTCTAAAAACATCGGTTGCATCCTCAACACGGTGATAACTGGCAAACCCATGTATTTTCGCATTTAGTCCCTTTATTAAGCCCCGCTGTGTCATACTTTTGCCCCTTTTTAAAATATAGTTTTTTAAATTCATCTCAAAGGCTTGAATAGACTTTTTAGAGGGAATGACAGAAAATATACCATTAATTTTGCAATAGTGCCTTGATAAAAAATTAAATCCTTCAGATATATGTACTATTTTGGATTTAGTGTTTGATAATTTTAGGCCTCTTTTTGATAAAAAAATTTCAAATTCATCTTTGATTTTAGAAATAGCTTTTCTGTCTTTGGATATAACTACTATATCATCAGCGTATCTTATAAAATTGCCACGCATATCATTAAAATTATTTAGGTTTTCATAAAAAATATCTTCCAATCCATTAAGGGCCATATTCCCTAAAATCGGAGAAATACTTAAACCCAATGCTATTCCTTGTTCTGTGGGAAAAAGCTTGTCTCCAAAAACAAAACCGGATTTTAAAAATTCTTTTAGGACTTTTTTGTTTATCGGAATGTTTTTGAGAAGCCATTCATGACTTATGGAGCCATAGCAGGATTTAACATCACCTAAAAAAATCCATTCATCGGAATCAGGGGACATAAGTGACTTTGAAACAAAGCAATGAGCATCAAGAGCACTTCGTCCACGTCTGAACGCAAAAGATTTTTTATCGCTTTTAGCCTCTGAAATTGGGTCAAGAACAAACGAATAAAGCATTTGCATAGCTCTGTCTTTTATTGTAGGGATTCCGATATATCTTTTTTTCATTTTTATCTTATCTTCAATAATAACTCTGCGGAAAGGCATAGCATGGTAATCGTCAGAATTTAAACTCATTGCACCTTGCATTTTTTCAGCATCGCTGGTCCATAAGGTACCGTCAATTCCAGGTCCTGAATTGTGTTCAATGGTAACTTTGTAAACTGCCAATGCTTTTATTTCAATGTCATTTGTGATTTTTTTCTGCTGAATTTCTATTCCTTGACTATCATTAGCATATGCCAATTTAGTGAGTTCTTTTTGAATATATAAAAGTTTGCGAGCTATTTTTTCAAAATCAAAATTACGCCACAATTTAGAAAGAAGTGCATCTGAAAAAATAACAGACATTATACTGCAAGTTCCATTCCTATCGGGAAATGGTCAGACCCGATTGTGTTTTTATAAATATTTGCATACTTTAAATCCTTGCATAAATAGTTTGATATTAAAAAATGGTCTATTCTGGAGCAGATTTTATTTTCGCTGTTTAAAGAAGCATACGAACACCAGGTATAAGAATTTTTATCGCTTGGATGTAAATATTCAAAGGAATCTGTCAGTTTCACATAGTCGAGAAGTTCATGGAACCCGACAGCAGTTTCTTCCGGCATTCCGTTTGAATCTGAATTTTCTAAATTATCCACAAATATAGCGTTTAAGTCCCCACAAACAACAAGAGGCTTATTATTATTCAGTTTTTTCAGAAATTCTTTGAAAGAATCATCCCATTCTGCACGGAAATCCAATCTTATCAGTCCTGACTTTGAATTTGGGGTGTAAACATTTATAAGATAAAATTTATTGTATTCAAGCGTAATAATACGTCCTTCGCTGTCATTATAATTTTCAAGTTCATATTTTACATCTAAAGGCTTGTGCTTGGCAAAAATCGCTGTACCTGAATAACCTTTTTGAGTGCAATAATTCCAGTATTGATTATAGCCTTTAGGCTCGAACCCACAGTTTCCGTTTTGTAATTTTGACTCTTGAATACAGAAAAAATCTGCCTTTTGAGAGTAAAAAAATTTTTCAAATCCTTTTTTCATACATGATTTAAATCCGTTCACATTCCATGATATATATTTCATAAAATCACTTCCTTTTTATAAAAATCAATTTAGTCAATTCATATATTTTAAAAAAGAAAAGGCTTATAAAATATAATTATATCATACAAAGAGGTAAAATTTATAATATATTTACAACGTCTATAATCATCTGTTCCCGTCTTTCCTTTTCTATACCGCAGTATTTAAGAGTCAAATTTTGTGAACTGTGGTTTAAGATATCTTGAAGTGTCGCAAGTGCTGTCATATCGTTTTTGTGTATTTGCAAAAACCAATAGGCAAAGGTTTTTCTCAAAAAATGCGTTGAACAATGATATGGAAGCCCTAAATTTATTGCCATTGTATTGAATATACTTCTTACAGAAGATACATCTAACGGATTGT
>CAQJOC010000101.1 GCA_948815685.1 uncultured Eubacteriales bacterium
GTTTCTTTCCCTAAGATCTTAGTGTTTATCGCATAGTTAACTACATACAAGCACATAATGCCGCATTTTCTGTCCCAGCTTAATCGTGCGTTGGCCATTTTGAAGATTTCTTCGCTGCTAAATTGGCGCTATGAGGGGGGCGGTATTTATTACAGAAGTTCTCTACTCGACTTTTCGATTTAATAAAGAAATTATTGAATACGTAGGCCTTGTTCAGACAAAAACCATCATATTTTTACATTTTAAGACATCGGTAAATTAAGGTTTTTGGCCAATTGGGAGAATTTGCATTTTTTGAGGAAAAATTATTGAAAGTCCCATACTCTGTTGCTATAATGAGGGTGCATTAAAAATTTAATCATTAATTTTGGCTATATTGCAATAGTTTAAAGCATTTTCCGGAAAAATTTATAAATTAATTATTCAAATTGATAATGCATATATTATATTAATGAGGTGTTGTTATGGCAAAAGTTGTAATTTGGGATAAATGCAAAAGTCAAAAATTAATCTGCAGCTTTTTACTTGTAACTATGTTAGGAATGTTTGTTTTTCAAGCTACTAGCTTTTTATCAGTAACTGCAGATGTGCCTGCTAGTAATGTGTGTATTGAGACAATAGATGACAACACTGCTAAAATACACTATAACAATAACAATAGTAATATATTGGTTATTAAAGAGTCAAAGAACGAAGGTTTCAATTACACATTTCTTGAGTCTGACACCAAAAATGAACTTTGCAGTTTTAATTCAAAACAAGATATAAATTTAAATGATGCGAAAGTTTTAAAAAATAACAATATTAATGCTGTGGCATGGGCAATTATTAATGCTGTCGCTGGCCAGGCTGATGTTATGGGAGCTATTGTAGCCGTTCTCGGAGGGCTGGGAGACATCGCTGCAATAGGAACACTTGCGAGTGAGCTTGCCGCAGTTGCTACAATAGGTGGATGGACTGGTGTAAAGCTTTGTGTGGCTATTCTTTTGTCGAGCTCTGCTGCAGTGCCTATAATTGCAGCTGGTGGAGGGGTCTTCTAAAGAATTATATTGTGATAAGGGAAAATTTTTATCAATAAAATTTTCCCTTTGAGGCGGAGGTCGATTTTAACAGTGAAAAAGAACAAAATTTTTTCCTCAGCTAATTTTGTGATGTGTTTATCTGGATTTACACTTTTTGTTACATATTTTTTTCTTACAATAGATACATTAAACTTCTTGCCTACCTTGACGTTCCCTATATTTATCCTTTCTACGTTTTTATTTTCAATATTGTTTCTAATTAAATTTCCTATTTTTATTAATGAAAATAAAGAGCAAATTGACGAAACTTATTATGATAAAAAATATGTAGAGAATATAAGCTTTTTTAAGCTTTTATATTTTTCCCTGTTCTCATCTGAACCAAGTCATATTATTAGTTTTTTCAATGGTGTAAAATTGATTTTGTTTAATAAGAACAGGATTTGCAAATTTGTATGGGAAGATGAGGTTGTAAAGCCTATACATAGGATATTAGATTTATTAATGGCAGTTCCATTAATTGCGCTTGCTTATCTTTTAGGACTTTTCCTTTCTAAAGGCAACTTTTATTTTGGTTTGGCGCTGTGCCTTATATTTCTTGTATTTAAATTTAAGAACAAAATAATTTCATATTCTCTGAGTATTAAAGTTAGTAATATTTATAACTATAACTTAAAGGTAATTTATCCATATGGGAAAAATCCTTTAACATTTATAAAACATTATGGGATGTCTTTCCCTTTCACAAAAACTATATTAATTAGCGACGAAGTCTTTAGTTCAAGCTCGGCTTCCTTAAAAGAATATGTAATTGCACACGAGGCAGGCCATATAAAGGACAAAAAACGGATTGCGCTCATTTTCGGAATTTCTATATTTTTTACTATCTACCTTATTTTATGTCCTTTTTTGATTTCTGGACTTGGTTTTAAATATCTTACCATTTTACCTATTTTAACTTTTTTATTTTATTGGGGTATCTTCGGATTTGACCTAAATGAAAAGGCAGAGTTTTTTGCCGATGAATACGCTATCAAAAAAATAGGAAAAGAAAAATGCTTAGAGGCCTTGGAAATAATAAAAAATGAATCAAATGAAGATAGAGCAACCCAAGGCAGCCTTTTTAAACCTATTCCAATTAGTAGGAGAATAAAGTTTATAAATGAATATCAGGAAAAAGAAAATTGATTTATATTCGGTTATGAATATAATATTGGCTTTATTAGCGGTTACTTCATTTTCTATATCCTTTATAAAATTAGGCCAAACTTGTCAGACAGCAGATGCTGTGAAACCTGTTAACATAGGCGAGATTGCAAATTATTTGCAGTTTATGGCTGATGATAAATTACAAATAATCGTTTCTATAGCTTTACATAATTTTTGCCTTGCTCTAATAGCATATTTACTAAGTGTTTTTAGCTGCGGAATATTTGGTACTCCCTCTCTTATTTCTGCTTTTTTTATAGCAGGGTTAGTTATTAGGGCATCTATGAATATACCAACATTTGCCTTTGTAATACTTGAAGTTATAGGCATGAGCTTAGCAGTTTTTGGCGGAGCTTATGTTTTCAATGAGCACAAAAAACATGGCATAAAGGCAAAAGAAATGATTATTATTTCTTTAAAATTTATAGGAATTTTAATATTGATTTATTCATTAGCAGCCTATATAGAAGCTAGCTTAATTCAAAGCTTATGGAAGTGAAAAAATGATTAAATATATAAAAAATAATTATATTATAGCATCAGCAACGATGTTATATTGCATTTTTATTGGTATCATCTGCTCGATTAATTATAGCTTAATCGCTATAGCCATCAATACAGGGCTATTTATGCTGACAATGGCATTAAACGTGTTAATAAATGGAATATTTCTTTTTGCAATAGATGCCTTTATTCGGCAGAAAAAGACATTTAAACTGCGCTTTTTTGAAATAACAAAAGCACTATGGATTTCTCAATTAATTTTATTGCCTATCTCTTTAATTGCTGTGATTTTAAATCCATTTATTAGTTTAAGTGATGAAACAACGGTAAAAATTATAACTTTTTCGTTGAAATACATTTGCCCTTTTGTTTTATTTTTTTCATATAAGAATATAACAAAATCAGATTGGCCTACAACTATAAAAGTTGTTTCAATTACATTTATTTTGATGGTGGGAATAACACAACTTTTACACTTTGTTTAAGCAATAATTTAAAACATATAATAGATAAAGGATGGAAGAGAATCCATCCTTTTTATTTTTACTTATTAAAATTTTTTATTAATGTGAAAATGCTTGATAGCTGATCATCGTTTAAATTTTTGAGCTCATCGATTATGTCTTGGAGCAATTTAGGATTGCTGTTTTCTTCGTCGAAAAATTCTTTCGGAGATATTTCGAAATATTCACAAATATAGAAAAACGCAGTCATTGAAGGCAATGAATGATGATTTTCAATAGTGTTTATATAATTGACGCCTTGACCCAATGATAAACTCATGTCTCTTGCCGAAACACCTTTTTGCATTCTCAATTTAGAGATTCTAGAGCCCATAAAATTATCGTACATTTTCCTTCAACCCCCTTGTAACCATTGTAAAGGATGGTATGTCCGCTAGTGCACGATGAAATAGGTATAAACAGTTGACATAAACTGTAAAATAGTTTAAAATATTTACATATACACTATTCAACAAACTAAAAGAAGAATGTTAATGAAAATACTAAATTAAAAAGGTTGCTAGAATGCAAAGGAACTATGTAAAAAATAATAAAGAATTGGCAGAACACCTGCGGTTTATTAGGAAATGCCGTGGCTTTTCGCAAAGCGTAGTTGCAGAAAAACTAAATGTTGACCGCTCGACGTACAGCTATTACGAACTTGGTAAAACAAAGCCCGATATACAAGCAATTATAAATTTGTGCGAATTTTATGGTATCGAGATTAATGATTTAATCACAAAAGAAGGTACAAGTTAAAATAAACGAGGATTGCTCATAATTAAACATATATAAATAATTTATTAAAGAGGCAAAATATGGCGAACAAAAGTTGCTGCTTTGAGGGAAATTTTAGTTATGATAACCTTGAAGAAATTAAGAGAACGCTGAAAAAAGAAATAAAAAATGTAATAAATAAATTCGAAGTTACGGAATTTTACGTTGATGCAGAAAGTGATTTCGATAGGCTGTGCCGGGAGTGTCTTGAAGAAATAAAGGTGGAAAATCCGGACATAAAGCTGTGCTTAGTATTAACCAAACCACCTTCAATATCCGAATTTAGCGAAGCATTTTTAGGGATATTTGATGAGATAACACATCTCAATTTTGAAAAAATATCACCACACTTCGTGAAATTAAGCACATTTAACTGGCTTATTGATAACTCTGATTATCTAATTTCTGCTAAAGAAAGTAGCAGCAAACAAACGCCAGAACTGGTAATAAGGGATTTATCAGATAAAGACTTGCTATTTTTTACAGTCAGGCTAAAAATGTTACGTATAAAAAGCGGTTTGTCGCAGGTAGAGCTTGCAAAAGCCGTAAACGTTTCGCCATCTGCAATCGGAATGTATGAGCAAGGGCGGCGTGAACCGGACTTT
>CAQJOC010000102.1 GCA_948815685.1 uncultured Eubacteriales bacterium
CCTACTTGACAAAGGGCTGTTCAAATAAGGAAGCTTTTAAAAATATTTTTTATTGATTTAATTACTCTAGTATAGTCGTGCCGATTCTCTAAATTCATCAAGATGTTTTTTCTCGCTTACCGATAATAGTTCCTTTATGCAATTTATGGAATAAATAGAGATCGTAAATTGCGCAGCCCGTTCCAACTACAAATATAAGAATCAAAAATGTATATCCAAATATGTCAAATATACGTTTTGTTAAACTTTTTTGCTTATTGCTATTTTTATCACTCATATGGTTCCCACCTATTTTGCTCGTTTAAAACACCTAGAGCAGGGTCTTAAATCTGCTTCTTTAATTTCTTCGTCAGTTACTTTTATTTTAGATTTTTTTAGGCAAGGACAATTCCCTTTATGATAGCATTTGCCTGTTCTGGTTCTATAATATTGCTCTGACTTTTTTTCGTTTTCCGATACAGATGTGCTATTTTTTGCTTGGTTATTGTTGGAGTTATCGGCCTTGACTGCCATCGCACTAAATGATATTAAACCTATAATTCCGCTTAAAAATACCCCACCCAATTTACCTACTAAATTCCTTTTCATGTTTTTCATACTGCATTTTCCTTTCAAAAATTACGTCTACAAGCCTAATCTTCCCACAGTTAAACATTTTTGCCTTATTAAAGACCTCAAACTTGCAATTTAGAGTATAAGAAACAAACCTATTAATGAATAGAAATTTTAAAAATAATATTTAGTTTTTTTATTCTTATTCCTCAAAAATTACAAACAAATATAAGGCAATAGTTCAAAAAGTATTTTAGAATAGTTTTTAGACTATATATCTAAAAATATTCTCAATAACCACAATATAAAAAGTAAAATAATTAAAAAATTTTACTTCGCATATATTGTGTAAAACTTTTAGACATAATAAAACATGCACAAAGGTTTTAGCTTAATTTGCTCTATTAACCCCTTGTGCACATATTATTTGAAAGAAAATTTCCGTTTTTGTTTTTAGGAATTTCCGAATAAGCAGTTTTGTGCTATAATGAAATAGCCGGGTGCTACTTATGTAGTTGTGCTGGGGTAGTGTGTTTACCTCTTCACAGGACTAGCGTGTTGCCGCACGTTAGTCTGCTTGGCATTTTGTTTTCCTAAAGTTCTAAACCACATTATAATACATATTAAAATCTTTTGCAAGGTTCTTTGACAATATATGCGTTTATATATTTTTTCTTTTCGCTTACTTGACATGACATTTTTTTGTGATATAATAAAAAGCAGTAGGAGCTAGACCGTTTGAAAAACGGCTCGCCTTATGAAATTTAAGTGTTATTAAATAACCGTCTTAACTTTTGGAATGGGAAAGACGGCTTATATTTTTGTGTTCTTATCTAGTGAATCAATAATCAAGTAAATTATTGCAATAAACACCGTGAAAAAAGCCATGAGGCATATCATTTCGAACACTTCGCTCACTCCCAATCTAAAAGGGAGTGGGCGAACCGTCTTTCTGGCAAAGCTCCTACTACGATTCAACATTATATCCTATTATTAAATAAATTTCAAGGTTTTTTGACAAAATTTTCATCTATATACTTTCATCTTTTTTAATAAATATATGTTATTGTAATGGGGGTATCCTGCTTGAAAATTAATTCTTTTATATCAACCATTCCATACGATAACTCGAAGGCATTGGCAGGCATTAAAAAATCAGCTCCATTAAGCTGAAAAACACTTCCTGCCGGTGCGGCTATGGCGATTTTTTTTATTATTAAATCACACGTTTTTAAAAAAGAATCAGGATGTTTTTTTAATTTATTTTGCCTAAAAATAGGAATCAAATCAACTCCTGCGATAGCTTTCCCGAAAAAACTTCCGGCTGTACCTTTTGACAATGTTATCAACCTCCTTAACTTTTTAAAAAAATTTTTTCCATCCATGTTTGATAAGGACAGTGAATTACGATTTTTAAGAGAATAGGGGTCATGGGTTTTAAGTCTTGTAAATTTAATTAAATGTAGATTTGCGATGCTTTTTGAATAGTTTTTATCGTTCATTTTAAGTCTTAAATTAAGTTTGATATAGGCTTTTAGTTACGATTTTAGCTTAAATCTAGTATGAATCTGTAATATAAATATCGCCGTTTATCCCCATAGCCCACTCTCTATTATAAGAGATAGTCTGCCTTTTCGCCCTCCGGTTACAATGTGAACCCAGCTTCCGGGAACTATCTGCAATCTTGGAGTTTGTCCTCGTGGAGAAACCTGACTTATTGCTGATTTTGTTCCCCTGGATGCCCATTCACATGTTCCGGCAAATGTTCCTTTCTTTTTAACGTAAAGATCATCAATGTAAGCATAAGCATGAGTAGCGCAAAAATTATCAAGTCCGTTTTTATCTTTATTTCGGTTTACTTATTAATTCATAGAATGAGAATTATTTTGTTTCTGAATTGATGCTGTCAAAATAGATACCACAAACATCAAAAGTAACCTCTGAAACAGCATTAAATCTAGGTCTTATATGAAGCTCTGAAACGTTTGAGATACTTGCCAGTTCTGCTCTATCGGGGTTACAAAGCGTAATTAACGGTATTTCATAGTTTTTATTTATATCAAACTCAAATTGCATTTCATCCACCTCCAAGTCTTACGGCAAACTGGTATGTTATTTTTAAATATTCAAGGAGCCCATGACATTCAAGTTTATTAAGTCCATGGGCAAGGCTAAAGTATCCCTGATTTCTGCCTTTATTTAAGTTCTTAAAGCGATTAAGTCCAGTAGATGAGGTAATAATTTCATTTTGATTATCTACTGTTATTACTTCGTTTGGGGATAAATCTATCATTTTAAACTCTCGGTTCGTAGCCAAATTTTTAATACTAAATTCTTTTCCTGATTTAGACATTTTAAATTCAATAATTGGTCTGAGTCCATAGATTTCAGCCGAAAAGTTGTCAAATTCAAAATAATTGATTACCGAGCTATCAAAGTTATAGATTTTAGTTTGTGGAAACGTATAAGCATAGGGAGAGTCGCATTCTACGTTACATCTAAGTCCAAAATATTCACCGCCGAATTTTATATCTTCGCTTGGCTTCAAAATACAGTTAAAATAAAAATCAGAATACCATTCATCTTCAATTTGAAGTTTATGGTATCCCGGATTCCCAAAAAGCCACTGTTTGATCCTTAAAAATGTTGGGAGGTCAAGAGGTTTTTCTGATACAATTTCAATCGGGAATTCTAAAACCTGATTTTCTTTTGCTCCCAAAAACAATTTCCGGGGATTTTTTATAGAAGATACACCTTGAATTTCTATTCCGGAACCGGAAGGAACCTCGTTTAGACTATTATTTATTGAGGCTAAAATTAATCCAAAATCTCTCGATGCTATACCATTCCATGTAAAACATCTTCCTAAAAAACTCAATTTTAAAACCTCCTTAATAAAAAAATAGCAACAAAGTTTGAACAGCCCTTTGTCAAGTAGGCAGGTAAAATATATAAAATTTAGTGCAGATGATGCCTAATTTAGATTTGAAGAGTAGGCATTTTCTACGTACACCATTTTTCTTTAAATTTTTGAATGCGTTTGTTTGGAGGAATGGAATATCCTACTGGCTTGTCTGATGATAGAGCCTCACTCCGAACTTCAAGCGGTGTTTTGCAATGGTATCTGTCCTGAGATTGTTCCTCGCTATAAAACCTTATGTAATCCTTTATGGCATGTTTTAGAGAAGTTTCGTCGGTTATTTCATGCATCTGATACATCTCCGATTTGACAATGCCCCAGAATCCCTCTGTAGGGCCATTGTCAATACAGTGTCCGACTCTGGACATGGACGGCTTCATCTGTTTCTTCCTTAGCTTTTTCTGAAATATCATACCCGTATACTGGTATCCTCTGTCGCTGTGAAAAACAGGCTTCACATCTGGATTTGCGCCAATTGCTAGGTCAAAAGTCTTGAATACGAGTTTGCTGTCATTTGAGTTTATTCTCTGCCGTTGCCTCCGGTGTGGAATATTTGTATTTTTTCCTTTTCTTCCTGATTTCGGAGTGGATTCCCAGCTTCTTCATGATCCGGTGAACTCTGTTCTTGCTGTATGTCGTATGGTTAAAATGGTTGATCCAAGATGTCATTCTCCGGTACCCTAAGATATCGTGAAACCGTTCATCATACTCTTTGATAAGTTCTGCAAACCTGATATTTTCGAGCTCCGCATCAGGGACATCCCTGTGTAGCCACTTATAATAAGCAGCTCTTGATATTTTAAGCTGTTTGCACATCCGATTCAATACACCAGCCCTTCTCTGTGTGAGAATGCCTGACAGCCAAGTATTTTGATTCGTGGCGCACCACTTTGCCCAGCCTCACATCTTTTCGAATTCTTTCGCTTTTTTTAACAGTTCAACGACCATATCCCTTTTTTCCAGCTGTATCTACATAATATCCTTTACACCAAAATTCTCGATTTCTATATGCAAATTTCATATTTCGTATCTCTTAAGAGCCTATCCCAAAATAAACACAAAAGGTGTATAATAGCATTCGGGTGATAAAAATGGAAGAAAAGAAAAGCTATAAGGCATGG
>CAQJOC010000103.1 GCA_948815685.1 uncultured Eubacteriales bacterium
CTACCATCGGAAGGGCAAAACCAAATAATGCTTTCCCTCCTAATTGTAAATATCCCATGAGTGCAAAAAATACGCCACCTAAAATTATGGTAGTCACCGGTGTTATAAGCGCACTGACTTTCCAACTAAATCTTCTCAAAATATTGCTTGCAATAAAAGTAAATACTATAGTAAGAACTCCGGTAACCATCGACAGATTGCCCATCATCGCACTATACTGGTCAGGATCAGTCAATGTGGCTCTCATATGTTCTTTCCAAACAAGTTCAGTAAAGTTAATACCAATACCATATGCAAGGACAAGCACACAAATCAACATAAAATAAGGAGACGTAAACAAGAATTTAATTCCGTCCATTATTCCCATTTTCTCTTTTTTCTTCTTCTTTTTAATTAATGTCGGGTCATAGCACTTCGGATCTTTAAGTACAACCTTATTTATATAGTAATATAATCCCATTGTAGCAAATGCAAAAAATATACATGCAATTATTAATATTTTAACATTCTTTATAAATGCATCTCCTTTTGCACTTGACATGGTATGAAGGAATGAACCGGAACAAATTACTCCTATGTTGCCTATTGTAGTATAAAACCCAAAAAATCTTTTCACTTCATTTTTCATTGTAATTTGGTTAGCGAATTGCCAAAATAATGAAGAAATAGCCATTGTTCCCCAAATTTCAGAAATGATGTAAAAAAGTGTATAGGACCAGTTCGTTACGCAGGGAATAATATAATACAAAAATCCCGGCATTGTGCTCTGCAAATGTTGCACTGTCCTAGCATCTGCGTGCAATGTTCCATTAATCGCCTTAGGAAATAATAAGACCAAAAATATTGCATAAAACGCAATGAATAAACTCACTATTATATAAAATGTTTTATCCACGCCAAATTTATTTACCAAATATGTAAACAACATAACAACTAAAAATGCAACCGGCATTACAAAGAATAACTTCAATGGTGGAATTAATCCGGTTCCTCCACATGTTGCATATTTTTGAATAAATACGTCTTTTAAATCCCTTACCATTGTATAAACAAACAATATGCAAAACATCAAAAAACTCATCGGCAAAAATTTTTTTAACTCATATCCATGTATAGGCCAAAAAATAGATTGGAATTTGTTAAACTCCGGCTTTGCTGTGGCAGTATCAGTTGTGCCGCCCATAATTTAAAACACCCTTTCTCGCAAAAAATAATAATATGGTCTTTTGCAAATTTTTAAAAACTAAACTCCAACCACCCATCTTTCCAAAGCATTTTGTACAATAAGCACTTGCTTTATAACGCTCCTTAAGATCTACTCAACAATCCGCCGTATAAGCATAACTTACACAGCATTAATTAAGTATTCCAAAATTGATATACAGGCTTTTAGGCTTTAAATATACCATATGAACGCCAATTATCTTTATTACTTTTATAGTATATCAAACTATTTCCTATATTACAACTATTTTTTTAAGATTAACCTAAAAGATAAAAAATGAGAATTTTTCTTACAAGCCAATAAGAAAATGTTAGATTGTATACACATAAAAAGATGACAATTAGGTTAACAACTGATATAATAAACCTCTTGTAAAATCAACTTGGAACATTAAAAATCCAATAATTTTTATTTATATATCTTTTATTCTTTATGATTTAAGATATTTAGGATATAAATTATAAATAAAAAAGCAATAAAGTAAATATATAAAATAATAATTACAAGGAATTAAAAAGACCAAAAAGATAAATAAAGATAAAAAGGAATTGAAAGTATGAAATTAAAAAGCTTGGAACTTCAAGGCTTTAAAACCTTTTGTGATAAAACAAAAATTGAATTTGAGGATGGTATTTCAGCGGTTGTGGGGCCTAACGGAAGCGGAAAAAGCAATGTAAGCGATGCACTAAGATGGGTTCTTGGGGAACAATCGGTAAAAAAACTCAGATGTTCTAAGCTGGAAGATGTAATTTTTGCGGGTTCTGTGTCTAAAAAAGCACAAAGTGTCGCTAGTGTTAATCTTATATTTGATAATACGGATAAATCCATAAATGATATGGATAAAGAAATCTCTGTTTTAAGGAAATATTACCGAAATGGAGAAAGCGAATATTTTATTAACATGAAATCTGTCAGGCTTAAAGATGTAAACGAGCTTTTTATGGATACCGGATTGGGAAAAGACGGATATTCCATTATAGGACAAGGTGGAATAGACGCCATAATAAAAGCAAAGCCCGGGGAAAGACGTGAGATATTCGAAGAAGCGGCGGGAATATCAGGATGTAAATACAAAAAGGAAGATGCCGAAATAAGACTTAAAAAAGCAGATGAAAATCTTTTAAGAGTAAGAGACATTTTGTCTGAACTTGAATCGAGAGTCGGACCGTTAAAAAAACAGGCAGAGGCCGCAAAAGTATATATGGAACACTTTGAGAAAAAAAAGACACTTGAAGTGAGCCTTTGGGTAAAAGAGATCGAGTTTTGTAAAACCAAACTCGATGAAAATAAGAAAAAATTAAGTCTTTTGAAAGAGAACAAAATTAATCTGGAAGAAATACTTACTCAATTGGGAAAAAATATCGAGGAAAGTGCAAATAATGGGACTACCTGTTTATTAAAAGTGGATGAACTCAGGCGTTCTTTGTCACAAATAGATTTAAATATTTCAGATGAAAAAAGTAAATCGCTAGTTTTAAATAATACTATAAAAAGTAATACGGAAGCGATTTCAAAAATAGAAGATGAACTTTCAGGCAGTGCGGAAAAAATCAAAAATTTAAAAGAATGTATGGAAAATAAATTAAAATTACTCAATGAAAAGAAAAAAACGATTTGTGAGAAAAGAGAAAAATTAAATGAGAATATTAAAAATTTTGAAAATAGTAAAGATAATTCTAACATTCATACAAATAGATGGAGTGAAATAAAAAAGACTTTTGAAATATTGGAAAAAGATAAAAATGAAAAAAGTATTGAAATCGCACTGACAGATTCCAATATTACCGGATGTGAAGTTAGGGTCAAAGAAATAACGGATTTAATTTTGAATAAAGAAAATTTGAAAAAAAGTATAAATGAAAAGATAAATCAAAAAGAAAAAGAAGTAAGCGTGCTTTCGGCTGAAATTGATACAATTTCGAAAGAACTCGAATCTTTAAAAAAGAAATTTTATGAAAAAAAAGAAAATTATAAAAATTCAGAGAAAATATTGCAGAGATTAAATTTAGATTCGGAGGGAGAACTCAGAAAAATCAAACTTTTGGAAGATTTAGACCGAAACATGGAAGGACTAGCAAGAGGAGTAAAGGCTATTATCTTAAAAGCGAGAGCCGGAACAATCGGAGGAATAATCGGGGCAGTTTCTGATATTTTGAATGTAAACCCAAAATATGCTGTGGCAATAGATATTTCACTTGGGGCATCAGTACAAAATATAATTACGGAAGATGAGGAATCAGCCAAAAAAGCAATTAATTTTCTTAAAGAAGAAAAACTTGGGCGGGCAACTTTCTTGCCTTTGACATCCGTTAGCGGTAAAAAAGCGGATGTTGGTGAAGTATTGTCCAATACCAAAGGAATTATCGGGATTGCCAGTGATTTATGCAAGTGTGAAAGCAGGTATGATGGCATAAAACTTTATCTTTTGGGAAGAACACTGGTAGCAGATAATCTCGACAGTGCGGTTACAATCTCAAAAAAGATTTCCGGGAGATTAAAGGTTGTTACCCTTGACGGGCAGGTTGTAAATGCAGGAGGTTCTCTGACCGGGGGATTTATTTCCTCAAAGACTGGTCTGATTGGTCGTGCAGGAGAAATAGAGCGACTTAAAGAGAACCGAAAAAAAATCGAAGAAAAAATCAAAGAACTTCAAAAAAATCTTGAAAATACGAGCGAAGATATAAAAAATGAAAAATTAATACAATTAGGAAACACAATACAAGCACAAGAAATTATAATTAGTAATACAGAAAAAATAAGCATAGATGAAGCAATTACATTATGGGAAGAACCATTAGAAAAAGTATTCCCAACAAGAACAGAAACAATAAATGAAAATATAGAAAACTTAATAAGTGATAAAAAATCAATAATAGTAGCAAAACAAAAAATTGCAAAACCAAGAGTATTTATACCAGTATTCCCAGGAACAAACTGTGAATATGACAGTGCGAAGGCGTTTGAGCGCGCCGGGGCAGAGACAATTGTCAAGGTATTTAAGAATTTGGATGCTGAGGATATCCGGGATTCCGTGGATGTATTTGTGAAAGCGATTGAGCAGTCCCAGATTATCATGTTCCCCGGCGGATTCTCCGCAGGAGACGAGCCGGAGGGCAGCGCGAAATTCTTTGCTACGGCGTTCCGCAATGGGAAGATTGCGGAGGCAGTCAACAAATTGTTGCAGGAGCGTGACGGTCTGATGTTGGGTATCTGCAACGGTTTCCAAGCACTTATCAAATTGGGATTGCTCCCTTATGGTGAAATTGTAGATA
>CAQJOC010000104.1:0-4272 GCA_948815685.1 uncultured Eubacteriales bacterium
TACTGTGGATATATATATTCATTGGCTCATTTTTCAAAAATTTTGCCTTTTCCTCCATACGCTTTTCTTCATTTGTATAACTTGCAATTTCTATTATGCTGGATTGATTTGTAATATTATTAACACTTACTATTCTATGATATTTCACAACTATGCCATTTTCGAGTGTCATTTCTTTATTTAATGCCATTTTCATTACTTCCTTTCTTATTTATATCCTATAATTTGATTGATAAAAAAAACATTTTCACTTGTTGTGTTACAATTTGTTCCGTTCATTGTTCCCCATCCGGAATCGCTGGCTCTCCATGTTATTGTTGTTCCATTAATATCGACTATTGCCGCACGTAAAAATACTGTATTGGCAAAATATGTTACACTATGCAAAGTCACAGATCTATTGTTAGGTTTATAAATTTTGGAATGAGCTATTTGGTTAAGATCTTTATAATAATAAATCTCCATATAGTCATAATTGGCGGCACTATCGCTTAAAATAATAGTCGATTGTGTCCCGCTTGAATTCGAATACAAAGTATGTGCAGAGATAATTTTTTCATTTAATTCGTTGATTGCCCCTATAACGTTACCCTTTTCATTTGTGTTTAAATTATTTAATTGCCCTATTGAACTTGAACACAACATATATGAATCATTAGCCTTTTGATTAACTTCGTTGATTGCCCCTACAACAGTATTTTTTTCTAAAGTGTTTAAATCACTTAAATTTCCAATGGATTGGGAATTTTTTTTACTTTCATTTATTACTGATGTAAGTATGTTGGATTCGGAAGTACTTTCTATTGCCTCTGAAAAATCCTTACTCGTCGAAACAAATATTTTTAATCCACTAACTTTTAAAAGCACATTATTTTTATCGAAAATTTGAAATTCACATTCCAAAACTCCGGGTACGCTTAGCACTTGCGATGTAAGTTCAACGGTTGCGATATCTTCTATAGTATCGATAGTACAATAATTAAATATAGTTTTACCATCAGGCTTTTCCGCATAAAATGTAACATAGCGGTCAGTAAGACTTATATTATTTTGACTTTCGTCCTTAAATGAAACTTCGATATACCTACAATCTACTTCTCCGCTGTTTGCGTAAACAATAACATTATTGGTATCCCAAGTATATAAACTTATTTGTTTGGTAATCATAAGTTAAATTCCTCCTTGACAATTATTTTCATAAAACATCACCCCTTACAATTAACGGAAAATACAAAAATAATTGTCTGTTAAAAGACAATTATTAAAATCAAAATTTTTTTATAGAAAAACAATTTTAAAAATTTAAATTTAAAAAAGCAAAAATATTTTACCTTATTTATATTCTTTATTATCTTTGTTTATTTTTAAATAGCAACAAAAATGGACACCAAAAACGTGCCCAATGAGAAATCAAAAGAAGGACTCCCTCTTTGGAATCTCCCTAAACGACCTGGGCAAAAGCCCGGGGGACGCTTGTGATATGTATTTATGTATTACTAAAAAGCCTATATACCGATAATTCATTTTTATCTAAATTTACTATGCCAAGCCCAATAAATTCATTTTCTTTGTATATTTTAAATTTCTCTCCGTTCTTCAAAGTCTTGGTACTTTTCAACCTATCAATCATTAACCCTCCGCCATTTCTAAATCTGACCGATTGTTTTAAACTAATATTTATTTCTCCGAGTTCCTTAAACAAATCCGGTATACTGACAATTTTTTTATTAATTTCGCCTGATTTTACGGCTTCCGAAACATCCTCTAAACTCAAAGATTTATCTAATCCAAATCCGTTGGATTCTATCCGTCTTAAAAAGGACATCGTTGCCCCACATTCCAATTTTTCACCGATATCCGAACAAAGCGTCCTGATATATGTCCCCTTTGAACATGAAACCATAAGAGTAGCTTCTTGATTTTTATTGTCGAAATTTAGAATTTTAATTTCATTTATACAAATTTTTCTTTTTTCAACGTCTATTATTTGACCTTTTCTCGCCAATTCATAAAGCCTTACTCCGTTTTTTTTAATTGCCGAATACATGGGCGGAGTCTGAAATATATCTCCTATAAAATTTTTTATAATTTTTTCTATGTCACTAATACATATATTTTTGTTTTCGTTTTTTATAATTTTACCTGTAATATCTTGAGTATCCGTAGATATTCCGAATTTTAACTTAGTAATATATTTTTTGTTATTATTTTTGATTAAATCAAGTACCTTAGTAGCTTTGCCCAACATAATAGGCAAAACCCCCGTAGCCATAGGGTCTAACGTTCCCATATGACCTGCTTTTTTGACATTTAGATATTTCCTTACCATTGAAACCGCTTTAAATGAGGTAATATTTTCCGGTTTATCTATAACTAAAATTCCGTCTTTGCTCATAAACATAATTTCTTTTCTAAACAGCTTAATATTTCCATACGTAAATTATCAATTTTCCCTTCAAAAGTAAACCCTGCGGCACAAGCATGGCCTCCACCGCCAAATTGCTTACAAATTTCAACCGCACTCACTTTTTCTGAAGTTCTGACCGATACCTTATAAACTCCCAAACTTTTCTCCCGTATGGTTATACCAACATAAACACCTTCAATAGCCCTAGGGATTGAGGCAATTCCCTCAAATTCATTTTCCATTATGTTACATTGTTTTAACATTTCAGGTGTCACGAATACCATAGCACATTTACCTTGAAAAAAATATTCCAATGAATTGTATATCAAACTTTCAAGCTTTAAAAATTTTCTGGATTTAGTGTCAAAAAGAATCCTGTTAATTTTGCTAAGTTCTATCCCTTTTTCTATTAAGTCTGCAGTTATTCTGTGAGTTTTTGCGGTAACATTTGAATATTTAAAACATCCTGTATCAGTTGAAATACCTGTATATAAGCATTCTGCAATCCCTTTGTCAACATTGATTCCCATTTCATTTATCAAAGCATATATAATTTCAGAAGCAGACGCAGATGACGTATCTAAAAATGTATTATCGGCGTAATTTTTATTTGTAATATGATGGTCTATACATAAATTTATCTTATCTGAATATTTATTTAACGATTCTCCCAACTGATTTACATCAGCAATATCAACACTTATTATAAACTCTGCCTCAAAATCTTCTTTTTTTATATATCTTTCTAAAAATTTATACTTAGATGGAATCTCGTCTTCCATTAAAATTTTAGCTTTTTTACCAATGCTCTGAAATGCTCTGCAAAGAGCATAAGAAGACCCTATGGCATCACCATCGGGATACTTATGTGCAAGAATATAGAATTTCCCATATTTTTCCAAAAGTTTTGCAATATCGGCTAATGACTGCATTTATACTCTCCCATATTGTTGTTTAAATAATTTAAATCATTTATTTTTTTTATCATATTTATACCGTATTCAATGGAATCAGTAGCGATAAACTTTACTTCCGGAATAAATCTCAATTTAAGTCTTTTCCCTAACTCCCATTTTATATGCGGTACCGCTGAATTTAAGCCTTTTACCGTTTCTTCAGCTTTTAAAAATCCATCTATGGAACTAACATAAACGTTGCACACTGACATATCTTTAGAAATATCGATTTTTACAAAATCACTAAAATTATTTCTGACTCTTGGGTCATTAAGTTCCCTCGTTATAGCAGTCAACTCTCTTTTTATACTTTCACACATGTGTTGAATCCTGTGACTTGGCAATTTTTTCACCTCTTTTTTATAATTTTATTAATAATTTTCAAACAATTTATTTCAATTATCCCAATTATTTAATGCATAAAAACAATGATTTATTTAATCTCTGTATTCCTCCATCTGAAATGCTTCAAGAATATCTCCATCTTTTATGTCATTGAAGTTTTCCAGACCAATTCCGCATTCATACCCTTGTGCTACTTCTTTAACATCATCTTTGAATCTTCTTAAAGAGCGAATTTTATCTTCAGTGATTACAATTCCGTCACGTACTACTCTTATCTGGGCGTCTCTTAGAATTTTACCGGATATAACATAACTTCCCGCTATTGTCCCTATACTGGAAATTTTATAAACCTGCCTGCACTCGGCACGACCCAGAGTAACTTCCCTGAAACTTGGATCCAGCATTCCTTTCATCGCTGCACTTATTTCTTCTATGCAGTCATATATAACTCTGTAAAGACGCATATCTACATTATGTCGCTCTGCACTTTCGGACGCGATCGTATCCGGACGGACATTAAAACCGACTATTATAGCGTTTGATGCATTTGCTAGCATTACATCG
>CAQJOC010000104.1:4282-4492 GCA_948815685.1 uncultured Eubacteriales bacterium
CCATGAATAACTTTTACCATTACTTCATCATTACTAAGTCTTTCAAGAGACTGACGTACTGCTTCCACGGAACCTTGAACATCACCTTTTACTATCACTTTAAGTTCCTTGATATCCCCTATTCTCATTTGGTCAAACAAATTATCTAAAGTAACTTTAGTTTGAGTTCCGAATTTATCTTCTTTCTTTTGATTCTTTCTTTGTTCCGTT
>CAQJOC010000105.1 GCA_948815685.1 uncultured Eubacteriales bacterium
TCTAGAATCGAATTATTGGATAGTCCTGATAAAATAGTAAACAAAGTAAAGCGAGCGGTTACAGACTCCGAGAATCACGTTAAATACGGCGAAAACAAAGATGGAATCAATAACCTGATGACGATTTATTCTTGTACAACCGGCAAAACATTTGATGAAATAGAAAAAGAATTCGAAGGCATTGGCTACGGAGAATTTAAAACAGCAGTGGCAGAAGCCTTAATCGAACATTTAACACCAATACGAGATAGATTTTGTGAAATTATAAAAGATAAAGGCTACATTGAAAAATGCTACAAAGACAGTGCAGAAGAGGCATTAAATATATCGAACGAAACATTGAACGAAGTTAAGAAAAAAATAGGTTTCATCCTTTGAAATAAAAAATTAAGATCTTCATCCAAAAAACTTTGAATAAAGATCTTTTTTTTGCTGGTATTCCTTTATAGAAAATTTGGAACCGGAGAAAAGTCCAGTGAAAGTGGGTTAGTCATACTTTAGATTAACAAACATGAGCGCTTATTATTGACATCGGTTCCATTACCCACAGAGGTTTTATTATTATCATTATTAAGAAGTTCCTCATTATTTGGTGTGTCGTCCGAATACTCTGAAGTTATGCTATCGAGCGAAAACGATTTATCCGGGTCATCATTAATTTGTTTAGTTGAATTATTATTACCAGTTGAACAGCTTTGCATTTGCGAGTTATATAAAATCCAAGACATTGAACAATAACCAGCTGCTGAATTGTCATACGTATAATATGCTGAATACTCATATGATGAATACGCATATTTCTCAAGAACATACGGCAAGCAGGCTACTGATGTAAATAGAATTGCACAGCTCATAAAAATTGGTCTTAACGACACTTTGCTTATATTCATAAATATTTTCCTCCTTTTATATTGATTTTTTATTCTTGTATGTTTTTGAAATAATTTTTTACCGGTTCGTCATAATTTAGGTCTATATTTGTCTTGGAAAAACCAATTGCTCCTTTGACATTATCTAAGTCTGTAAAATCTGTAGATAATACTATTATATCATTACCTTTAAAATCACCATTTTTTATCTGAGCATAAAGATCTTTTAGCAGTCTGCTATAAAGTTCGTGCTTTTTTATTTTCTTCAAGTCGCTTTTATTAGTTATATTCCCAAAAGTTAGGGTCCTAATACCTTCTAACATACCGTAATTTTGGTTTTCTTTCGTAGCATCTCCACACAAAATATTTAATGTATTGCCCACTAAGCCTCTATCTGCATTGCCTATTGGTTTATCGCCGGATATCCAATTTATCATTTTTTTTATTTGTTTTGCTAAAAAAGCTGTTACAGCAATTTTAATCCCAGTTAACACCCCCGGGGTAACCATAATCGCAATAGCCTCATGTGAGGGTTCTATGATCTCTTTATGTACAGCGCAGGTCGTTGAAAGCCCTAACATTGTAGTCATTGTAGCTGCAATCGTTGGAAGTGGGCAAAAGTAAAGGCCGAGACCCGCACCAGCTAAACCGGTCGCTCCTATTCCAATCTTTTGAACAACTTCTTTTGTGTTTTTGTAATTATTTTCTTTTATTAGTTCTTTAAAGCGTTTGATAAGTACAGGAGCCTGCTCATATCTAAATAAATATTTTTCGCACTCGTCTTCTTCGTGCCCCCAACACGGTTTATAAACTAATTTGTTTTCTAACAGCTCTAATTCTTCATAGTAATCGTGCGTCATATCAAGTGCAGAACATTTTGACACGGTAAATATAGGCATTGTGAAGATAAAGCTAAGCGAAACTAAAAGCGACATTATTCGTTTTGCTTTCATTTTACCTCGGTCCTTTTTATTGTTCATCTTTTTTTTCTAGTCTGCGGCCTAAATTCTTTTCTATATCTTGCGATAATTTTTTTAATTTCTCCGGAAACAAAGCTTTTTCTTCTTCTATGTAATTCAAACCTTCTAACTTTTCAGGGTGAAACATCCAAACATCCTTTGGCATTGCATGCACAGAAAAGAGCGTTTCAGCGCCTAGTGAATAATTAGAACCTTTGATATACTGCAACATACGATTTAAAGGAACCGACTTTTTCGAATTCAATTTGTGAATTTTGTATTCTTTTTTGAAAACTTCATTCTCCTTCGCCCAAGCAGCATTATATTTTATTTTTAACAGAATTGATGTTATCAGGCCTAAACATGTGGCACCAATAAGCATCATCGTATTAGCGCCCAACTTAGATATCACTCTAGTTGATTCTCTTAAAAAATTTCCACTTCTCTGATGTTTATGCTCCGAAAGTTCTAAACCATGTGATGATTTATGGCTGTGATGATTTCGGTGCGATGACTTATGGCATCCTTTATAGCTTGACTGTGCCAAACTATATACCCCATTTCCACCCAATGCACCAAGTAAACTACCAATACAAACTCTTAATATATTTTTCAAAGGTGAAAAATATGAATCGCGCTCTTTTTCGAGGCTTTGCCATTCTTCACGTAGCCTATCTTCACTCGGGTCTAATCCTAGCTCATCAAGAATTTTGTCAAGGGATCTAAATGTAAAATAATATATTTCTTCATTTGCCAGTGGGCCTACGTCATGCATAATTACATAATCTTTTCCTTCTTTTTTTAAAGCATTTTTTGCAGCTATCTTTGCACAACTAATCGACTCATGACCACCTTTAGGATTTTTGGGACAGTCCGCTAAAAATTCTTCTTCATTAAAGTCTGCTGCATTTGCATATCGTTTAGTTGGTCCACCAAAATTTAAAATTAAAATTAAGCTTAAAATCATGGATAAAAATTTTTTAGTTTTCATAGTCATAGCTCCTCTTTATTGTTTTTACGATTTACACGGTCTTTTTCAAGACTTTTTTTAAGATTAGAAAGGGATGCCGAAAGATTTTTGAAAATTGCAGTAACGTTTTTAGGTACGCCGATTCCCTCGTTTACAAAGTTGGTTCGTGCGTATGGTAAGGCTTTTTCATAGCTTAATTCTGCTCTTAACAAGTCATTACCTTCCCACTCGTTATTATCTATCGCCAGCAAAATATTTTCCAGTGCTTTAGAATAAGTATTCCACTTTCTTTTTTGCTGTTCAGTCTTTTTTAGACTTTTAAGAATTTTTTGATTCACTTTTTGGTTTTTACTAGAACTATGCCCATAGTATGCTCCACATCCCCCTATTACCGCGGCCCCTGCTAGCGCACAAAATAATATCGGGGCTAATGCTATGGCCCCTGCACCAGCTACTGCAGCTCCTGCGCCTGCGGTCACACCTGCTCCCGCGGCTCCGGCTCCTACACCTGCAAGGCCACCAATTCCAGCTCCGCCAGCACCTCCTATCAATGCACCGATTCCGCCTCCCAGTAATGTTTTATCAACATCTCCAGAAGTTGTATCTTCGTATGATTTACATTTTTGCGCCCAGTTAGTTAGTTCATCTCTTATGCTGTCTATAAAAGGTTTTGAATAATTAGACACTTTTGCCCATCTATTAATAATTTCCGCAGCATCTTCTTTGGAGTTTAAATTAAACAATTTGTTAGTTTCCTCAAGAAAATTTGCTGCAAACTGACGTTTAATAGACTCTTTATCAGCACTTTTTATCACTTCTTCAAAATCACTAGCTAGACCTGACAGCCCATTATATTTCCACATATGAACATCTATTTCACCTGTTTTGCCAAGTTGCGGTATGCTAAGTATAAAACTCCCCTCATCTGCTTTAAAACCTGGCAATTCACTTTTTATTGCACATCTAACACTTTCTGATTTGTCGTACTTATTTTTAGGGTAGTCTTTGCAATAATCTACGTGTTTTGGTTTCTCTGTATTTCTATTTTATACATAATAAATTCTCCTCGCTTTAGTTTAGTCCACGTAAAATAAGGCCTATAAGGCTGTTTTTGCCTTATCATCTGTATCTTTTCGCCATCGCCAAGCTGAAGAATTTACTCCATAAGTTCCACAGAATAACGGGAACATTAAGGTTAAGGCCAACAATTTTTTCGTCATAAAAATCTCTCCTCACTATAATTAATTCAACCACAAATACTAATATGTTCCTTAGAGCGGCCTTACCTCTATAATATTGTTCTTTCGCCCTTTGTCAATACATAACAGGCAAAATCTCCCTTTAGAACAAAAAGCGCATAAAATGGCCAAACTTTATGGATTAAATTAAAGCAAAGCAGCGGTTGCCCTTAAATATCCCTAATTTCGACATTATTTTTCTGGGCAAAACAAATAAAAAATTAGTTCAAAAACCATACATAGCCAGCATTTGAACTAATTATTGCTTGAAATTTTGTTAAATTTGTACTAAGCTCT
>CAQJOC010000106.1:0-3343 GCA_948815685.1 uncultured Eubacteriales bacterium
TCTGATATTGTCCATGCCTTATAGCTTTTCTTCCATTTTTATCACCCGAGTGCTACTATACACCTTTTGTGTTTATTTTGGGATAGGCTCTAAGTCTAGGAGTTAGTATTAAAAGTGTTCTTGTAAAATTACAAATAGGGGAAAGTCGAAACTTTTCCCTTTAACTATTTTTGTGACACAATTTTTGATTAATATTTTTTTATAAAAAAGTTTTTTGTCCCCTGACAAAATTAAGTATAAAAATAAAAAATATCTTTTAATTTTCTTAAATTTATATTTTTGAGCTTGTTTAACTATAATTTGGTATTTTAATATCTTAAACCTCGATCCATTTCCCTATCGTAAGGGAATAAATAAGAAGTTCACGTACCTTTAATCCTTCACAAATTTCAAATGCATATTTATATATATTTAGCTGTTTTGAATACCGACTTTTTAGTTCAATTAAATTTTTAACTTTATCAGTCTTATAATCAACTATAACAAATCCGTCTTTTTCTTCAAAAACACAATCTATAGCTCCTTGAATAAGGATTTTATCCTCATCTTTTGAAAAATTGGGGTGAGTTACCTCTCTTGCCGGTATTCCTACCGTAAATCGATATTCTCTCAAAACATTCTCACTTTTTATTATTCTTTGCCCCAAGTCTCCTCTTAAGAAATTAAAAACACTTTTTTTATCTATGGCTTCGGCTTGTCCCGGAGTCAAAAATTTTTTTTCTTTTAGGTATTTTAGATGAGAGTCGAAATCTTTGAGTGCTGACGAGTAGTCCGCAAAATGCAAAAATTCATGAAATGCCGTTCCTTTTTCAGCTGGAGTAACAGATTTTTCTGACATAAATGTTGGGCGTGAGACTGCGATATATCTGTTTCCTACTTCTTCATGTGCTAACCTTGAGGCTGAAATTTTCGCCGGGGTTTTGTAAATATCTTCATAAGGATATTTGAAATCAAATCTTTCAATTATTTTAGGTGAAAGAGGTGGAATATCGTTGTGTTTGAACTCTTCTGTTATTTTTTTATCACTACTTTCATCTTTCTCTTTTTCTGCACATTTTTCTTTCTCCTTTTTTTCTTCATATTCTGAGTCTTTTTCAATTTCAACTTTACTTATATTTATTTTAAATGAGTTCAGATTTTGAACCTTATATCCCGGGTCTTTTAATTTTGTATATTTATATATTTCTCGACTTTGATTGCTTAAAAGTGCACAACTTAAAGCCCAATCACTAAAACTTAAGGCATTCCTTATTACATACGGATTAATACCGCCCTCATTTGAAATCCCCGTCAAACTGTTTATAACGCTTTTTTCTAAATCTTTTATGCAAATCATAAAAATTAGTTTTTCTTTTGCTCGTGTCATGGCTACATACAAAACTCTAAGTTCTTCTGAAATTTCCTCCTCATCAACCTTTAAATTTATCCCATTTCGTATAAAATTCGGATACCTTACACTCCCGGTCTCATCCTTAAGCATTATACCTAATCCCAATTTTTCATGAATCAAAACGTCCCCCTTTTCCTTGTTGAAACGTCCTGAACACCTTGCAATTATACAAATTGGAAATTCAAGTCCTTTTGAGCGATGTATACTCATTATTTTTACTACATCAGATACTTCCGAAACAGTACGTGCCGCAGAAAAGTCCGCACCTTTTTCTTGCAGTCTGTCTGCAAACTCAATAAATCCGGAAAGACCTCTATATGCCACTTGGTCATATTTCCCTGCGTATTCAGCTAAAAGTCTTAAATTAGCAAGACGAAGTTCTCCATTTGTCATGGAAAGAGCCATAAAATTGTATCCGGTATCTTCATAAATATAATTTATAAGTTTTTCAACTGACATAATAGAACAAAGTCTTCTGTATGTTTCTAATTTTTTTAAAAAGTTTTCACATTTGCTGTCTCCTTCCTCTGCTCTACTCTTCATTGCAAAATATAGAGAATCTCCGTATTTATTAAAATTATTTAAACTTGTCTCATTTATTGTATCGTTATTTATTATATCTGAGTCCATTTTAGATATATCCGCTTTATTTCCATTTATTTTATTTAAACTTATTTTACTTAAATCATCTAGAGTAAAGCCGAAAATAGGACTTAATAATACAGAAATCAACGAAATATCTTGCGTCGGATTATCAATCACTCTAAGAAGTGACATAATAACCGACACTTCGGAAGCCTTAAAAAATTTACCCGTAGAATCAGACCATGCGGGAATTCCTCTGCTACTTAATTCTTTTGCATAAACAGAAGCGTATTTATTTGCACTTCTAAGAAGGATACAAAAATCTTTGTAAGTTACGGGCCTTTCTATGTTTCCGTCCTTTATCATGTACCGATTTTTTATCATGTCGGCAATTATTTTAGAAATTTTTTCAGCTTCAGCTTTTTCATTACTTTCTCCATCGGAATTTTCTAATATCTCAAAAATTACTTCCGCTTCGTTTTCTTCTTCTGTTGCTACTTTTTTATGCCTTTTTTGACAATACTTGTCATAAGCTCCAAAACTAAGAGCTTCTTCATCGTTGTATTCTACACCTCCGATTTTTTTGCTCATAAGTTTTTCAAACATAAAATTTACGGCTTCAATGATTCCTCGGCGACTTCTGAAATTTTTCCCTAAAATAATCTTGCATGGGGACTTTTCATCTTTTAACTTTTTATCTTTTACCTTTTCATCGTATAACTCATATTTTTCCTTTTTATTCATAAAAATTTCCGGTTTGGCTTGTCTGAATCCATAAATACTTTGTTTAATATCTCCTACCATAAACAAATTCTTTTTGTTTTCGGAAAGTATTTTAAATATAAGCTCCTGTGCTTCATTGGTATCCTGGTATTCATCAACCATTATTTCTTCAAAATTAAGAGAAATTTCTTCTGCTGTTTCGCTTCTTTGGATTTTTATCAAGTTTTTTTCGTTTATACTTTTTTGCTGTGTTTCTTCTTTTAGTTGCTCTTTTTTAGTCAACAATTTTATCATAAAATGCTCTAAATCATTAAATTCAAGGATATTTTTCTCTCTTTTCATAAGAGAAAGTTCTTTTATGAATTCGTTTGTAATGTTAAAAAGAGTTTCCACAATAATTCCTATTTTATGCTGCTCTTTTTGACATGTTGTTTCACTAAACACAAAATATTTTTTAACTTTATCAATAGACTTTTTAACATAATCTCTAATACCATCTATTAAAAGAACATAAATATCTTCTTTGTATTCTTCCGAAAGTCTTCCTCGTTTACCTCTCTTGAAATTTTCCGCTTCTTTCTTTATTTTATCCCAAGATTTTTCCTTAAGAGAGCTTTTAATTGCCTGAATTCCTGCAAGTTCCGA
>CAQJOC010000106.1:3399-4306 GCA_948815685.1 uncultured Eubacteriales bacterium
ACTATTAATTAAACTCATTGCATTTATTATCATATATTCGCAACAGTTTAAAGCACTTTCAACATACTCAAAATGTATTTCCCCCCAAAGTGTTGTATCGATTTTTGAAATATTTTTATACATTTGAGCTGTTTCCTCGAGCCAATATTCGGGGAATGGACATGAACCTATAAATTTATAAATTTTTCTTATAGTGCTAATTAATCCGGAATCATCCTTTTCGTTGCTAAAGTTTTCAACAACACTATAAAAGCTGTCTTCTCCTTTTTCATAAAATTTTCCGAGAACGCTTTCCATGGCACGTTCTTCAAGAATGGAAATTTCATTATCATCTGCTATTCTAAAATTTGGAGATATATCAAGTTTATAAAAATTATCTCTTACTATATTCAGGCAAAAACTGTGTATAGTGCAAATGGAAGCATATTTTAAGAGTGATTGTTGTCGTTTAAGATTCATATCCCATGGATTTTTTTCTATTAAATTTGAAAGAAGACTTGAAATTCTATCTCTCATTTCCGAGGCTGCAGCATTTGTGAATGTTACAATAAGAAGTTTGTCTGCATCAACGGGATTCTGCTTTGCAGTTATTTTTCTAACAACCCTTTCAGCTAACGATGCTGTTTTACCCGAACCTGCAGCAGCAGAAACCAAAATATTTCTTCCCGTAACTTCTATAGCTTTCTTTTGGTCTTCGGTCCAAACTCTTTCACTCATAGTTTTCACCGCCTATTTTTTCATTTTATCCATTAAAAAAAGTAAATAAAGTAAAAAAAAGTAAATAAAGAATTTCGATTATTTTTTGGAACTTTCCTACTAGACTAAGCTAATACCTTTTTTCGGACTCATAAGTTCAATCTTTTTACTTATTCATTTTTCATTTATTCATTTTTATTTATTAACTTTT
>CAQJOC010000107.1 GCA_948815685.1 uncultured Eubacteriales bacterium
ATTTTTTATTCTTATTTTAGTCCTATAAATTATGCTACTTTAGCCATTTTTTGTTTTTCAGAAAGGTCCTAAAAAAGAGGGGACCGCTTGAAAAATAAGTTAAAAGGTTTATAATTAATTTTACAAAACCTAATAGGAGGCAAACAAAATATGCCTGACGAACAGTGGAAAGTCTTAAAAAGTGGCTCTGATATTCGGGGAACTGCTTCAGGGAATGCAGAGCAAATAGATTTAACCAATGAAATGGTAAAAAAAATTTCTATTGCGTTTGCGGTATGGATTTCTAATAGTAATAATATAAAATATCCGTCTATGACGATTGCAGTGGGAAATGATTGTAGAATTTCTTCAAAAAGAATTAAAACTTGTGTAATAAATTCTCTGACATCTGTTGGAGTAAAGATATACGATTGTTCCCTCACTTCTACTCCTGCCATGTTTATGGCGGTATCAAGTTTAACATGTACTGCCTCTATTCAGATAACAGCAAGCCATCATCCCGCACAGAAAAACGGATTTAAATTTTTCACTGCAAAAGGTATTTTATCATCGGAAGATATTTCAGAAATAATAAATATTGCCCAATCTGGAGTTTTTCCTCATATAGCAAAAGAAATCGGAAAAGTAAAGCCTATAAATATGATGAATTATTACAGCACTAAAATAAAAAATGTTATTTTAAATTTTAATGAAAATGAACATAAGGATAAACCTTTATCTGGGTTAAAAATTGTTGTTGATGCGGGAAATGGAGTAGGCGGATTTTTTGTAAACGATATTTTGAATAATCTCGGTGCAGATACAAGTGGAAGCATATTTCTTGAGCCGGACGGAAATTTTCCCAATCATTTGCCAAATCCGGAAGACCCAATCGCTGTTACAGAGTTATCTAAAGCTGTAGTGGATTCCGGAGCTGATATAGGCATAATATTTGATACAGATGTAGACAGAGTAAGTTTTGTTGACTCCAAAGGACACATAATAAATAAAAATAAGTTAATAGCATTTGTATCTTCTATAATTTTAGATAAAAATCCCGAAGCAACGATTGTTACAGATTCGGTTACTTCTGATAATCTGAGTGAGTACATTAAAAAACTCGGAGGAACTCATTTTCGATACAAAAGAGGCTACCGAAATGTTATAGAATATGCAAAAAAATTAAATGAATCAGGAATAGACTGTCCTCTTGCAATAGAGTCGTCCGGGCATGTGGCTCTGAGAGAAAACAATTTTGTTGATGACGGAGCGTATTTAGCCGCAAAGATTATTACAACATTAATGAAAATGAAAGAAAAGGGTATTTCGATAGAAAAAATTACTGATGGTTTCATTGATGCAAAAGAGCAAATAGAGATTAGAATTAATATAAACAATTCAAAAGTTATTACTTCCGGTCGGAAAGTTTTGATGCATTTAAAAGATTTTTCAAAAGAAATAAAATCTTGTAGTCTTGAGAACAGTCCGGAAGGTGTTAGACTTAAATTTCGAGCTAGATGGCAAGAGGGTTGGTGCATATTAAGACAAAGTATACATGATCCAACGCTTGTGTTAAATATAGAAAGCTATGTTAATAACGGAGCAATATCTATTTTAAATTCGTTAATTCCTTTTTTTAAAAAATTTCAGTTTATTAATATTGATGAAATAAATGAACAAGTAAATAAACTTAAAAACTCAAATGCCATTTCTGTCGGGGTGTAAACTTATGTATATACCTATTGCGGAAAGAATACGTCCGACAAAAATAAGCGAGGTGTCTGGGCAGAAACATATTCTCGGGCCAGGGAAAATTTTAAGAAATTTAATCGAATCGAAAAGGCTTGTAAACATGATATTTTACGGTCCTCCGGGTACAGGTAAAACAACAGTTGCCAAAATAGCCGCAAAAAATTCACAAATGAGTTTTAAATCCCTGAACTGTACCTCGCTAAGTGTAGCAGATATAAAGGATGCAATAAGCAGTTCAGGTGATATATTTTATCCAAATGGAATACTTCTTTATCTTGATGAAATTCAATATTTAAATAAAAAGCAGCAACAAGTTTTACTGGAATCTATGGAAAACGGAGATATAAAAATCATTGCTTCTACTACTGAAAATCCCTACTTTTCCATATATAACGCAATACTCAGCAGATGTGTTGTATTTGAGTTTAAATCTGTATCTCCAGAGGAAATTGAAACAGCATTAAAAAGAGCATTACACCTATATAATGAAGAAAGCGGAGAGATAAATGAAAAAATAGAATGCCCTGATGAAGTTATAAAGGAAATAAGCAAAATTACCGGCGGAGACATTCGAAAAGCAATAAATTTTTTGGATGCTTGTATACTTGCTTCGAATTCTCAAAATTCAAAAAGAAGATTAACCAAAGAGATGATAAAAAGTCTAACAGGGAATTTCGGATTAAATTATGAAAAAAACGGAGAAACTCATTATAATCTTTTGTCAGCATTTCAAAAATCAATGAGAGGTTCGGATTGTGACGCCGCAATTTATTATTTAGCAATGCTTTTGGAATTCGGAGACTTAATTTCAATATGCAGAAGACTTATGGTTTGTGCTTGTGAGGATGTCGGTCTGGCTTATCCTCAAATTATTCCGATTATTAAGTCTGCTGTAGATATTGCTAATCAAGTAGGTATGCCTGAAGCTAGGATTCCCCTTGCCGATGCTGTAATTTTAGTATGCTTGTCACCTAAATCCAATTCTGCATATAACGCCATAAATAAAGCCCAAAATGATATAAAATCGGGAAAAATTTTTGAAGTTCCGAGGCACCTTCAAAATGTACATTGTGACGGGGCCGAAGGAGTTCAAGTTAATTTTGAAAAATATCTTTATCCTCATGATTTTCCGAATCACTGGATTAAGGAAAATTATTTGCCGGAAAGTATGAAGAATACTGTATATTATGAGCCCGATTTTAATAAAAATGAACAGGCATTCAAAGAGTATTGGAGAAAAATTAAAAATGAAAAGTTATAATCTGAATGCGATTTTAGAAGCGGCATTGATGGTGACACTTTCCTTTGTACTCAGTAGTTTTGTTTTATTTAAAATGCCGTTTGGTGGTTCGGTGACATTGGGGGCAGCATGTCCTATTATAATATTATCGTTTAGACGAAAGGCTAGGCTAGCTTTTATCGCCGGTTTAGTATATGGTTGTATACAAATTTTGTTAAGTTTTCATGTCCCACCGGCAAAAGATTTTTTCTCATTTGTATTGGTAATTTTATTGGATTATTTAATTCCTTATTCTACACTGGGGCTTGCGAATATATTTAATAAAAAGCATACCGCCTTAAACATTGCTTTTGCTTCGTTGATTGTGTGTATGATACGTTGTTTTTCCTCAATTTTATCCGGTGTAATTATTTGGAAAAGTTTGTTTCCGGAAGGAATTAATATTTGGACTTATTCCATTTTATATAACTTATCCTATATGGTTCCGGAAACTATTATCACCTCTTTATTATGTGTGCTTTTATGTAAAGCAAAGGCTATTTATTTTTTTGAAAATTTTTAAATTTAAAGACAGATAAGAAAATATATTTAAAAACACAAAAATATCTAATATTTGAAAATTTTACCCAAATTGGGGAATATTCTATTTCTTAATTATAATTTTTTAACTATTTAAACTTTGACTTTATTTTAAAGTCCTTAGGTAAGAACTCTCCTTTTGTTAAGTCATGTTCTAAAATTTCACTACTGAATTCTTTTTCCAGTTCTTTGATCTATAGCTTAGTCTAAAAATAAACTATATAATCAATATTTTTTATAACTTTATAAATTATATCTTATTCATTGTGCATTTTATACTATTTTATCGATTTTTATTAAAATAAATATTGATATTTTCATATAAAACATGAATTGTGGAGTTTGATGTTATATTTCACTTTCAAAATTAAATAGTTAGAAAGGAGAAATATTAAAATGAAAGTACAATTTAGAATATCCAAGAGAATAATTAAACGTGGATGTCGTTCAGTGAAGTGGTCTACATCGGGTGATAATACTTGGGGACCAAAGGCACTACAAGTGTTAGATCAGGATGAATATGAAGACGGAGACGACCCAGACGAAAATTTTATATATGTAAAAGAAGGTGCAATAGATAAACTTATTGATGCTATAGAAGAGGAAGGAGATTCATATACTTATGTATGAGTAAATAAAAAAAGGAGGAGAAGCAATTCTTCTCCCTTTAAAATTCTTAAAAAGAATTATGGAAATACCGCATAATACACGTCAATAATTCCCTAAA
>CAQJOC010000108.1 GCA_948815685.1 uncultured Eubacteriales bacterium
TATTCCCGAAAATATTTTGATTCGCATGAGTCTGGTTTGTTGATGAGTTTTCGATATTTCCCGAACCTGTCTGTCCAAAAGTAACCCTTTTACCTGCTTGATTTTGTTGTGCGTTTCCAAGATTATAAGGTCTTGAACCCATACCGGCATTCTGCTGAGCAAAACCATAATTTTGAGCCCCTATACCTGCCTGATTTTGGAATGCATTGCCAAGATTATAGGGTCTTGAGCCCATCGGAGCATTTCGTTCAAAACTATTCGAATTTTCAATTCCCGCACGTTGACGCTGTCCGTAGCTGTCTGCAGAGCCAGCAAAATCTTCAGTTTTTCCAAATTCTTCATTGAATTTATAACCTTGATTTGGTCCTCCTTTACCTTTTTTGTCTCTATAATGTTCCCGAATAAAAGAATTAAAATTATCTACAACCAATTGACTCAGTATTTTGGGATCCAAATCTTGTGTATTGGAAAGTAGCACATTTTTAAAACTATCTAAAGTATTGTGATTATTCACTTGTCCCTGGTTGCCACCTGCTCTAATGTAAAATCGGCCTAAATCAGAGTAGTTCAAAGTGTTAATATATTGCATCACGGATTGTTTCGAACGAGGAATATCTGGATTTCCATTATTATAATATGTCCGATATCTTCCTTTTTCCATTGCTTGGAAACACTGAGCTACTAAATTTGTCACTATTTGATTTATGACACTTTGGTTAAAATTCCCTCTAGCAGTTTCCGGTAAATAATTATAATTAACACCACCGGCATTATTTCTCATATCCAATCTTATATTCGCCGGAATAAGAGTTTCTATTTCATCCTGCCTAAGGCTCATAATATAGTGCGGCAATATTTCTAAGTATCTATCAAGTTCGTTAGGATTCATTCCGTTTCTTTGCAAAGCTGTTCTGATCCGTTCATTAAGAGCGGATTTACTACCGGGTTGAAGTTCAAAAAAGTATCGTCTTATAGATCTGTTCCAATCCAAACTATTGAAATCATTCATATTATCTCTAGCCCATGGGCCTACAAGCAGAGAAAGAGCAAATTTTAAAACCTGAATATCATTAGCCGACAGGTTTCTCAAATCGACCGATGTTCCTCGGGTATCAGCTCCATTTATTTGTTGGTTATTCATATTGCCAGGTTGCTGCCATGCTTTCTGATTACTGCCAAACCCGGTTCTAGACGAAGGAGGGGCTCCTTGTGGATTGTTCATATAATTTTGTTGCTGATCTGTTTGTTCCGATGCACCAATCCCACCGGAACCGGTACCACCTAAAACATTTTGCCCACCAGCTGTATTTACCGGTGCGTTCTGATTTTGCTGTTCGACCCAATTGTCGTGTAACTGCTGAAGTTTGGTAGGATTCGGAAATATAAATCTCAGATATCTAAATTCTGCACTAAGATCTATCGTTATCCATATTTCTTTATATTCCATCTCTCCGGCAGCTATTAAAACCTTACTGACAAGGTTAACATAAATTTTTTTAGCAGCTTTCAGTTTACTTATGGCTGTAGATGGGATATTTTTTCCGAAAATGTCAATTACCGTTGTTAAAAAGCATGCCGAGAGGATACACCATGCAAAAAACGGGTTCGAGGAAAATACTTTATAATATCCCTCTATATAAAGTACTTTAAATTTTTCAGCATAAATCTGTAATTGTGTCTGCTTAATAAAAGATCTTTTATTTAAAATTTTGGCACAAGCCGTCAAAGTTGCCTGCGGTACCAAATTTCCCCATTTTTTAGGGATTTTAAGCATAGTTATATAGCTGGTATTAGTAGTGGCAAATCCCGTAACCAGTGTTGTTAATTTTTTGTGATCGGCTGAACTTAAAATATTATTATGCGCCAAGGCAGGCAATGCATCCTCAAGTTGAACCAAACCTTTAAAACGAGTTGGATTACTGTAAAAATCTTTTAACAATTCATCTATTTTTATAACTCTTGGGTCTCTGTCCTCTATGTTCCCCATAATATAATCACATCCTTATTATTGCTTATAACTGTTTTTAGTAATATTACCATATTATATTTTTTATTTCAAGTATTTTTATAAAATTTATCCACTAAAAAACATTTTTTTAATATTTTTTGTGTTAATATTTTCTATTATAAAATTATTCTATATATATTTTACAACTACATACCTAACAACACTATTTGACTTACCGGCTTTTTATATTTATTATTTTAGTAATAATTAAAGTTAAGAAATATACAATTTTCAGTAGGAGAGATTTTTAATGAATAAATATGTTTGTGGCGCCTGTGGATATATATATGACCCGGCAGTAGGAGCACCTGATGATGGAATAGCCCCGGGTACTCCATTTGAGGCGTTACCTGATGATTGGGTTTGTCCTCTTTGTGGTGTCGGAAAAGACCAATTTAGTGCAGAAACAAATTAAGATAAAATATTTTAAAAGTAGTTTTTCAGAGGATGTGTATCGGTATTGGGGATCGAAAGAGTATCTCAAAATGTGTATTCCATTGGTGTGATAAATCCGTCTCTTAGGATATTTGACATTGTTATGAAAGCAAATTACGGAACCTCATATAATTCATACTTTATAACAGGTGATAAAAACGTTGTTATAGATACTGTTCATAATGATTTTTTCAGCGAATATATTAACAATTTGCAAAGCATTACTGACCTTAATGAAATAGATTATATTATTATAAACCATACCGAACCGGATCATTCCGGGAGTTTAAGAAAACTTCTTGAGATGGTACCAAATGCTAAAATCATATGCACAACCGCAGGACACAAATATTTAAAGCAAATCATGAATATGGATTTTGACGCCACATGTGTAAAAGACAGCGAAATTTTAGACATCGGGAATGAGAGCCTTAGATTTATCGTTTCACCTATGCTTCATTGGCCGGATTCGATGATGACATGGTTTGAAAAGGATAGAATTTTGTTTTCATGTGATTTTTTAGGTGCACATTTCTGTGAGCCGGCTCTTTTAGATACTGAAATTCATTATCAAGATGAATATCTTAGTGAATTTAAAAATTATTATAATGGCATTTTTGGACCATTTAAAAAGTTTGTATTGTCGGGTCTTGAAAAGTTAAAGAATTTAAATATGAATGTTATTTGTCCAAGCCATGGCCCTTTTCTCACTAAGACAATAAAAAGTCGCATGAATGATTATCACAGATGGAGTTTAGAAAACGATTTCGAAGAAAAATTTATTTTGGTTTTGGTTGCATCAGCTTATGGTTTTACTCGAAAACTTGCAGAAGAAGCTGTTTGTGCAATTAACATTTCAAAAAAAGTAAAAGCAAGACTTTTAGATGTTGTCGCAACACCTATTGACAAAGTTTCTGAAGATATATCAAAATCATGCGGACTTATGGTAGGCTCGTGCACGATAAACAGAGATGCTCCTAAAATAATATGGGATGTTCTTGCTTCTGTGGATGCAATTAATTCAAGAGGAAAACCTGCCGGAGCTTTTGGCTCATATGGTTGGAGCGGAGAGGCTGTAAATATGATTGCAGAACGCATGAAAGGATTAGGGTTTAGATTCAATGAGAGTGTTGTCAAAGCAAATTTTATGCCAACAGAGGATGATTTGATAAAAATGCGAAATTATGCAAATGATATTGCAGAATCTGTAATTATAAAAACTTAAGCTTCTGCAATATATATAATCATATTTAAAAATTTATTTTATCATTTTTTATAAATCTGTCGTTTAGCTAACTTTAATCAAACCCATTTTGCCGGTGAAAGTAATAATATTTATGTTCTCACATTTTCAACTGTATTAATTGACACAATAAGAACTATTTAGAATTACTTTTTATAGCTTTAATACTTTTGTTTAAACTTAATGATTTATATAAGAGCGCATCTTCACAAAAAACAGTTAATAAAAATATCACATTTAAACATAGATAAACAAAAAGTTTAATCTATACGAGACGTGATTTTAGTAGAAATATTTAAATCTTAAATTATTTATATTTAGATTAATTGTTTTTGAATACAAATTTTAAACAGGTAGAAATATTTTTTTCTTTATTCTTATTTTCTTGAACTTTTCATCATGGGATAAATAAAGCTCCACCCGCAAATCGGGTGGTATTTCAGTTTCGGGCATAGCCCTAATACTACTGGCAAGCCACAAGTGGCTCTTTTATTGGTCTGGCAGCCGTGCATCTGTTACTTGCTACCCTTAAAAGGGTCTCTTGGATCATAAAAACTTAACT
>CAQJOC010000109.1 GCA_948815685.1 uncultured Eubacteriales bacterium
TAGCATTATGCACATTGCTTTCCTTGCTTTTATTTTTTCATTTCTCCTTCTGTCTCCTTCTATATAATTACATCCACTTGCTTTACATAAATATCTCTGTTGGCCTCTAACTTTTCCATTTTTTACAACTTATCATTCTAATCACTCCTTCGTGATTAGTTTTCCCTACTCTTTTTATTTCTTGTCTGTTATTTTATCAGATCTCTCTAAAATTTTTTATTGACATTTGAGAATTAAAATATTAATATAAATAATATAGTTGCGAGTGTGCTGGAACTGGTAGACAGGCACGTTTGAGGGGCGTGTGTCTTTGACGTATGGGTTCAAGTCCCATCGCTCGCACCAGAAGGAAATGAATAATGGTTAAAATTATTATATTTTAGTAATAAAAAATAATATAATAATATAATTTTGAGAGTTTTTACTTAAGGACAGACAATAAAGCAATTTGAAGATCAGAGAAGAGGTCCGGAAGGATTGCCAAAGTCTAAGTGTATTATTAATCACCTTTTTAGGTTTAGAAACAACCTTAGTACGTCAAGTAAAACCGGCGAGATAATTGCGAATATCACTATTATCTCGCTCGATGCATTCTTTTTCCCACCAGTTAGCTTTAAAAATTGGTTACATCGGAACACTTGAATCAATCATATTTTCCCCAATTGTATTGGTAACAGTAAAAATATTCAAGCATAAAAATTAACATATTTTAAGAATTATTATGGTTCCGGTATTTTCTCGACCTTCGAAAACAATTTTTCTTGTATTCCGCTGATTATGAGGCACGAGAAAAGACGGCATCATCGTCAATATACGACAACCGTATCTCGTCTCTCCATGAACAATTTTAGTTATGTCATCTTCCCCGAGTAGAGGTTACTTCGCAATATATTTAAAAAGTCCGACTATCTATTATCTATATCCCCACATCCATGCCGGATAGGCCATAGAGATTCTGCAAAATCATCACAGATTATTATATCATATATTTGATTTTGCAGTAAGGCCAGTGCCATACAGAAGCTCCATCAATTCTCCAGAAACAGCTATTTAAACAATTTCGAATTTGTCTTTAAAGAGCATATATCATCGGCAGCTTTCCTGATAAAATTTCGTTAATTTCATTAGAATTTGAACAATTAATAATTACTACATCACTATTCTTAGCCAGTTTCGCTAATTTTCCTTTAATATCCTTTAATTTGCTATTATTAAGATCCTTAAAATTTTTGTCTAATTGACCCCCTGAGTATTTTTGAAGTTCATTGCGTTCAAAATCAAAAATCAGATAATTTCCATGAAATTTATCCGGGTTTATTTTTCCATTTTCCTTAAACGATTCAGTGTAAAATTGTTTTAAACCATTGCCCATAAAAATCATCCTTTCTCAAAATATGAATTAATGATATAAGGTTAATTATATAATATATTACATAAAAAGTCAACAATTTTATTGGTTTATTACAAATAAAGCTAATTTTATAATACGAAAAACTGTTGAAACAGAGGTAGTATTTAATCGTACATTTATAAAAAGGCGAGAAACTAGTGAAAAACAACATTGGTTCTCTTTATTTACAGACTTCTATTAATGCTAATTTTTTATAAATATATAAAAATTAAAATCATTCTTTGCGCATTCTAGTATAGTGAAACAAATATTGTTGAGCAATACCTGCATATTTTCCGAATATTTTTGAATCTTTATCAGGAAAATAATTTTTCATAACACGATTCATCCAGACATCAATCGGAAATGCTTCTAATCTATGAAATCCATAAAGTAGGACACATTCAGCAACTTTAGGCCCCACACCTTTAATTTTTTTTAGTTCTTCCCTTGCCCTGATAATAGGCATAAGCCTCAGAAGCTGCAGGTCAATCTCTCCACTTGAAATCATTTGTGCTGCATTGATAATATACTTCGCACGAAAACCACTTTTTATAATCTCGAGTTCTTTCTCCGATAATACTGAAATAATATTTGCATCAGGGAACGAAAAACTGTTTTCACTTATTTTTTCTCCAAAATTTTCACAAAGTCTTGATATAATCCCTTTTATTCTCGGAATATTATTATTTTGAGAAATTATAAAAGAACAAAGGGTCTCCCATGGTTCTTGATTTAAAATTCTTATTCCCGGGCAGAAATCACTTGCACTTTTTAAAATAGGCGAAATTTGGGATAAATTTTCTCTTATCTCATTGTATTTTGTTTTCAAATCAAAATATTTTATCCAAAATTCCCTTTTATTTTCTTTCGCTCCTTCTATAATGAGTTTATCCTTTTCATAATAAACCAAAACATCGCTGTCCTCAACAATTCCGCGGTATCCGGGACCCTCTTTATTCCATCTGAAGCACTGTCCACATTCAAGTGTATCTGTTAAACTGAATTTTTCATAACCTAGAAGTTCAATTTTATTTTTTACTTTATCTTTCACTTTATTTTCGATATTATTTTTAAACATAATTTTGCTCTCTGTTATTATATTTTTTCTCTATTAATTTAAGGAATTTGGAATTACTCCCAACGAAATAGATTCCCAAACATATTAAAACTAAACAAATTAGACTCTTAACTCTGAATATTTTTTCACCTAACATTATTCCGGAAGAAATTGCTCCAAATATGGGTACAAGAAAATTATATACTGTAATCTCAGAGACTTTGTTATACTTAAGGAGGCAGTTCCAAAGGGCTCCGGCCACTGCCGCTGCTATAGATAAATATACAAGCATGATTAACCCTTCCGTGTTTATATCAAGATGGCCTTTTCCAAGAACTCCTAAAACAAGTAAAATTATTCCTCCGATTAAAAAACTATATCCTGTAAAAACTTCTGTAACCTCATATTTAGAGAGTTTTTTGCATAACGGAGTAGTAAGAACAAAAGTCAAAGTTGAAAAAAATATCATTCCTTCACCTTTTAATGTAAACATAGAAGAAATATCAGATACTGAATTAAAATTTAAAGCAAGTACACCTAAAAGACCTAAAAAACATCCCAGGCATTTTTTTAAGTCCATTTTATCATTTTTATATATAAAATGTGATAAAATTACTATAAGAAGCGTCCCACTAGATGAAATTATACTTGCATTAAATCCGCTGGTGTTAGGAATTCCAATATACAAAAATACATATTGAAGTGTTGTTTGGACAAACCCAAGCACAAATATATCTTTCCAAGTTTTTTTTGATGGAAAAATAAGTTTTTTTTCTTTTAAACACAGAAAAATCAGCGTATAGATGCCCGAAAGAGAAAAACAAAACCCTGCAAATAGAATTTCAGAAGATATATTTTCTGCGGTTATCCCGAAAAAATCAAAACCAAGTCTTATTGCAGGAATCATATTTCCCCACAGAGCTGTGCATAAAACGGCAATAAACATTACAATAAATTTATTTTTAAAAAAAACATTCTTTTTATCTGTGTTATATTTGATTTTTTGTGTTTTTTCTTCTTTCAGATTATAGTTTTTAAACATCATTATGTTAAACTACCTCGCTTCATTTATAATTTATATTCATAAACACCCCAATTCATAAATGCCATATTTATAATGTACGCTTTATCCTCACAATGAAAATAAAATCGAAAATATGTGGAGAATATGAGAAATTGGTTACTCATTAAATCTAAAAATTTCCATACCATTTAAAGTACGATCTTAGGTTATTTTAAACAGTAATAACTTTAACGAATTTTATAGCTTATTTTTTTATATGTGGAAATGCCATGCCATATAAAATTAAAATAAAATTATATCAAAACATTAAAAAAATATCACTAATTATTATTACTAGGGCTTGTCTGAAAAATAAAAAATAGTTAAAGTGGAAAAATTGATAGACAGAAAAAATATTATCACATTGTGAATTTATTATAAAAGTTTTAGTGGTTTAAGATGATTTTAATATATTTTAAAAATTCAGCTCTTCTGTCTCTGGATTCATTTTCTTCGTTTTCTCTATGAATTGGATAAAATATATAGTTTGTTTTTATTTTTTATACAAGCCCTAACACAAAAAATATTTTCTGTTTTCAAGCTACAAAAAATTAACCAAAAAGCTTATCTACTTTTTTAAGCAGATAAGCCATCTATTTAAATCAATAGAAATAAATTCAACATAACAACTCGAATTTAGATTTATTTTAGCTTTTCTAACAAATCCGGATTATAAATAATTTTATTTATTATCATGGAACCATCTTGGGTTACTTGCAAAA
>CAQJOC010000110.1 GCA_948815685.1 uncultured Eubacteriales bacterium
GATAAAGATATTTTTAATGGTGATATCGGGGTTATAAATGATGTAAATTTAGATACAAATTCAATTATTGTTGACTTTGATGGCAGATTAATTGAGTATTCTTATCAAGAACTGGAAGAGTTAGTCCTTTCATATTCAATTACAATACACAAGTCGCAAGGAGCCGAATTTCCGATAGTCGTTATGCCGATTCACTTTCAAAACAGGACAATGCTCCAAAGAAATCTCATTTACACAGGGATTACAAGGGCGAAGAAAATCGTAGTTTTAATCGGCGATGAAAATGCTTTGAAGTATGCAGTTCAAAACAGCATTTCAAACGAGAGAAAGACCCTTTTAAAAGAGAAACTCATTAAACAGTTTAATAAATTTTCTGAAAAATTTAGCTAAAATTAGGCAACAAAGAAAATTACAAGTTTTTATAAGCATACTTTTTAATGCTGCTTTAGCTTTTGTGTTTTTTCTAAAGTTCACTTAAAATGGGTCGTTGTTTAAATCAATCTCGTAATCTGAGGCTATAAGAAGTAACGCTCTGTACTGCACTTCCAAGAACTCCTGAGCACAGTTTATTGATTTCTCTGCGTCTGGAATAACTTTATTAGAATTTTTTAATAACTTTTGAAAAACAGGAGAATTATTATAAAGTTTGTAGGCTGTTTCTTTATCCAAAACAGGTGCGTCATATAGGTTAAGCACTGCTTTTATGCAACCAGGAGAAAAGTCATTCGATTTGAGAGCTACTTCTATACAGTTAGAAGTATACTCAGGCAAATCAAGCAGTTTTCTAAATTTTATTACTTTTTTTATGGCATCAACAGCCCCTTGTTGCAGAAATTTATAGTTATTTGAATTATAAGGATTACATTGGTAAAATTCAATCAAATCATTTATTTTTTTGCCATACTTCTGTGTTAGCTCCAAAGTAAGACCTGGCAACGGTTTTTCAGCATTAGCATTGTTATTAAAAAATAATGGTAGCATTGCAACTATTGCCATATAAATACAAAATTTCCACTTAACTAACAATTTCAAGTATTTCATCTCCTTTTGATGTCGGAATAAATTATACAACAAAAGCTACATATTTGACAAGAAGTAAGACTAAATGGTCACACCCCTATTATTTAATATGTTCGTACTTAAAAGCATAAAATTATATACTAAAAAATATCTAAGCGAAACGGTTCAAAGAATGGCCTGCCCTCTTTAAGAAAAACAAATAGCTAAAGGAAGGTTATCCGTTACACTTTAGCGAGGGAGAGCCAATTTAATTTTTATTTTCGATCACGTCTTATATCATTTATAATCTGTTGAATATGAGATATTACCTCAACAGACAATCCTGTAATTTCAATATAAGTTTTGCTATCGAGTCCCAACATATAATCTGAGGAAACGTTAAAAAAGTTACAAACCTTAATTAGCATATCTATTGACGGAAGTATATTATCATTTTCCCAATTAGAAATTGTTTGTTTTTTAACTCCTATTTTATCGGCGAGTTCGACTTGACTCAATTTATTTGCTTCACGAAGCAGTTTAATTCGTTTATTAAACATAAAAATATCCTCCCTATGTAGTAATGTTATTGCTGGGGAGGGAAATTCTAAAAATACTAAAGTATTGTAAAATTTTACTCAGTTGACTATAATTAAGATGTCTGCGGCAGCGAAGAAGGTATAGAAAAAATGATAGAGCTTGAATAAAGAAAATGTTTGTTTGAAATTTTAAACGCACAAAAATAGCTGATTCAAAACTTTTGTACACTAAAAATTTTATTTCGCAGATAATAGTATTCTTGTTTTTATCTATAATCTCTGCGTTGCCATGTCTGCTAAAGTGTTGACATCAATTAAACTTTATGGCATCATATAAGTTGACATTTGCGAGCGTTTTAAAAACTGCAACAAAAATGTCACAAGCAGCTTAGATGTGCGACCATCTAAGACCTGCACACAGGTATTCTGGCTACCCATGCACAACCAAAAATTTGGCACTTGTGACTCTTACAATTATACCAGATGTGATAATATGTTACAAGCGTTTAAATACATAAAGTGCTTAGGGTTTAATTGAGCTGACTAAAATTGAACCCTAGCACTTTTTTGATTGTGCTAAAAGTCCGAAAGATTAATAATATAAAGGGGCTTTTATAGTGAACATTTTTGATGAATTAACCGGCTTATTCGGAGAACCAAAGGAAGGAGAATTAAAAGGGATATCCAGTGATTTTTGGAATACGGCGAGGGAAATTAGAGGAAAAATGGGCGAGGACGCTTATATTTTAGACTCATATTTATATGAAATTTTCTGTGCTTTAGATAGTATAATAGTCACCAACGTGACTGACGAGGCAGAAAATGTGATAAATAAAGTTTATTTTCTGTGTAAAAACATAGTTGAATATGAACCTATAAAATCTAAAGATAATTTTTATGAATTGGCACATAACTATATTATTTCGCATCCTTTACCGTACAAAGAAAGTGAAACCAGATTCAAATTATATATAGCGTTATTGATGGACGATTTTACCAATATGTTCATTGAAAAAATTTATAGAGAAATACATAATATCACTTTTACAGCATATAATCATGATACCGTAAAAGAAAACTTTAAAAAAATAAGGAATGTAGTCGGCACCGAAAAGATAAAGACCTTAAATGATTTAATTGAAAAGAGATTTACCATTCCTACAATAATTGACATATTCAAACGTACTGTTACAAGAGAACTATTCAGTTATTTATTATTTCAAGACAAACAAACCTCAAAACGAGTATTTCAGCTTATATTAGAAAATAAAAACTCACTTTAATTCTTGTTCAAGATTATTAAATTCATCACAGTCAAAAAACTGGGCTAGTGTAATTTCCAGACCGTCACAGACTTTTTTTATAGTGGATATTTTAGGGTCAAGACTTGCACCATTTACTATGTTGTTGAGACTTGACTGCGTAATTCCACAAATTATAGACAACTTGTTGACAGTAATCTGTCTTTGTGTGCAAAGACCCAAAATTCTTTGTTTTACAGCATCAGATAATTCCAAAAAAATCACCCTATTTATAATTTGTTTTATAAAATAGAGTGTATTTTGATAACTACCGAAAGTTTAACTACGGGTAGTTAATTTATAATTTTTGTGATATAATATATTTAGGGATTGATATATTTAAATATTTATAGCCTCATTAAACAGCGTCAGAAACTCCAGAATGATGGCATGATATTTAGTAGGAATTTGCTCAATTATATTCATGGCAGTATTACCGCTTTTGTTAAAATCATCTTTGCCTAATAACAGATAGTTAGCAGATATAGGAAGATTTTTGCAAATTTTATAAAGGGTTTGTGCCGACATACCTTTTCTTCCACTTTCAAGTTCTGCAAGAAATGGGGCTGAAATCCCTACTATTTCAGCGAATTTTTCTCTTGTGAGTTCAAGGTCCTCTCTTTGCCTGCGAAGACGTTTTCCTATTATTTTTTTGTCCATAACATCACCTATTGATATAGTAATATATGCTTTGCGTTGCTAAGATAATCTGTTTACTGTTATTAACTATAATTTATCTAAGGAGACAGATATAAAAGGCGGATACTATTAAGTTTATGAATTATGCTCTTGGGTAAAAGGCATATTTTCCATTGCGTAATCTATACATCTGTTTATGAATTCACTTCTATTTACGTTATAAGTTTTTAACATCTCATCTATCTTTTTTAATTTCTCTGTATCGATTCTTATTGTTACAGGTTCTTTTCTATACGGCTTTGGAATAAAATTTTTCATCTCAAGCACCCCTAAAAGGAGGTTACAATAAACTTGTCTTATGTTATAGTTGACAATATGTAATACGATATGTATTATTCGATAGAGGGATTGCGATGAAAAATAGAAAAGAATTGATGAATAGCTATATTAAAGAAAGTGGAGAAAAAATTTTTGAATTATTTTATAAGCTTACAAGAGGGAATGTGGATCTCGATTTCTTAACTGATGAAGAAAAAATATTAGCAGAGTGCGTAAAAAACCAATGTACAGATAAGGATGGTAAATGTTATGAATTTTATTGTTCGGTAAAGAAAATAAGAAACAGTAAAAACAAAGAAAAAATAATTGATTTGTATGAAAACATATTAAAAACCATGTGCGAAGAAATGTTTTTCAATGCGTTAAAGCTAGGGATGGTGATAAAAAATAC
>CAQJOC010000111.1:0-3933 GCA_948815685.1 uncultured Eubacteriales bacterium
GGTGTATCTAAATTATAGTGTAAAAACCAGCGATATGCTATATTCGTTTCAACCTCCCTGATTGTTTGACGTAGGGATCGTATTCCAAATATGTGCTGCAAAAGTGCTATTTTTACCACTACCACCGGATCGCAGCAGGGTCTTCCGCTATCCTCACAGTAGTACTTTTTGTTATATCGTATACTTCTTCGAACTTTATTACTTTGTCTATCTTTCTCAGTAAATGGTTTTGCGGCATTAAGCTATCTATGTTAATGGTCTTTAATTCTTTTCTCATATCTTGGCTCTTTTTGATCGTTTTCATTCCACCTCTTTAGTTACCTATTATACCATTTTTTATACAAGCGTCCCTCTATTCCTCTTTCTCTTTAAAGGACTTTTTTGACAGTCTGACTTAACTTTATAAAGTTAAGTTTTCAAGTAATCTACTCTTAAATTTCGGCTGGCTTGTAAGACTTTCAATTTTTCTACTGTTGGGCAGGATTATATTATCTATCTTTGGAGTACTAAGGCTTTTACTGCATTAATCTAATTCTTTCTCTGAATTCTTATCAATTTGTATTTCCATTCCAGGGATTTCTCCGTTATAATCAGCAAGCGCTGTTGCTTCATATGTCATTTTATTTACATAAGACAAGTTCTGCCCGCCAAGAAAATTTAAACCATCTGATTGTCATATCTTTATGTGAACACGCTTATAACAATATATATGCAGATTTTATAGATATTCTTTAAGCGGTGTTTTTTTATTTTTGTTTGTTATTCAATGGGACGGTAGTATAATTAAAGAAAACAGATAAGGATTGATAGCTTGAAAGCTTTAATTGTAGACGGAAATAGCATATTAAATCGTTCATTTTACGGAATAAAGCTCCTTTCTACAAAGAAAGGGCAATACACAAATGCAATATATGGATTTTTAACTTCTTTTCAAAAGGTAAAAGAAGAATATAGCCCTGATGCAGTAGCAATTGCATTTGATCTGAAAATTCCCACTTTTAGAAAGAAAATCTTTGAAGGCTACAAGGCAAACAGAAAAGGAATGCCAGATGAATTGGCTTCGCAGTTACCATGTTTAAAGGAAATTCTGCTTTCGATGGGATATAAGCTTGTTGAATGCCCCGGATTTGAAGCGGATGATATATTGGGAACTCATATAATTTTGGAAAACAAGGAAATGAGTGCTTGATTTATACCGGAGACAGAGACAGTTTACAGCTTGTTTCGGATTTTGTTTCCATAAGACTTGCAAGTACTAAAGATTACAAGTTTTATGATGTTTTAAAAATAAAAGAGGACTACGGAGTTTCTCCTTTGGAACTTATAGAAATTAAAGCACTCCAAGGAGATACGTCTGATAATATTCCCGGAGTTAAAGGGATAGGGAGTAAAACTGCCGAATTTCTTATACAAAAATTTAAAAATCTTGATAATTTATATAAAAATATCAATTCCGACGAAATAAAGGAGACACTTAGAAAAAAGCTGATAGAAGGAAAAGAATCTGCGTATATGAGCAAAAAACTTGGAACTATAAACTTAGAAGCTCCGATAGAAACAGATATTAATTTGTATATGCCTAAAGAAAAAAATATAAAAAAATTAAAATCCATGATGGTAGATTTAGAATTTTTTTCTTTGATGAATAAATTTATTGATGATATTGAAAAAAAATCTTTAAAAAATGACGAAATAAAAGAAAATACTTCTTTTACGCTCAAAGAAGTTTGTGATTTTTCGGACATGGATGCTATTTTACAAAATATCTCCAAAATAGCTTTGTCTATAAATTCATCAAAAAGTTTTTCAGATAAAAATTTATACTCGGTTACTGTTTTTTACAATAAAGATGACAATAAAAATATTTATTATTTTAAATCCATGGATTCTGATAGATTTAAATCCTTTGAAAATATATTAAAAGAAAAAAATATATCTAAAATTGTATATAATTCAAAAGAAATTTTTTCAAATTTAGAGAAAGCAAATATTACCATTGATAATATATCTTTTGATATTATTTTGGCAGCATATATTCTTAACCCTTCTGCTTCTGACTACACATTAGAACGCCTTTGTGAAGAGTATAACGTAAAAATTCCTAAAATCGACACAGATAAACTGTACGAAGAAGAGGAAATTAATATATTTAAAAACACCGTGATGATATGGGATTTAGAAAATGAGCTTTTTAAAGAGCTTGAAAAAAATGATCAGCTAAGTTTATTTTCAGACGTAGAACTGCCTCTTTCCAAAATTTTGGCAGACATGGAAATTGCAGGATTTAAAGTAGACAGTAAAGGGCTTTCAGACTATTCAAAAATTTTAGCTGACAGGGTTAGTAAAATACAGACGGAAATATATGAGATTTTAGGTTTTGAGTTTAATATAAATTCACCCAAACAGTTAGGAACAGCTTTATTTGAAAATTTAGGTCTTCCCAAAGGGAAAAAGGGGAAAACCGGATATTCAACGAGTGCTAAAGTGCTTGAAAGTTTAAGACTTTATCACCCTATTATAGACCTTATTTTAGAATTTAGAGCACTTTCCAAATTAAAATCTACATTTTGTGACGGAATGATTAAACTGATAGGCGACGATGGTAGAATACATGCTTATTTTAATCAGACCGAGACAAGGACCGGACGAATAAGCTGTACTGAACCCAATCTTCAAAATATACCGATAAGAACGGAGACAGGCAGAGAACTCAGAAAATATTTTTGTGCCGAGCCTAATTATATTTTAGTTGACGCCGATTATTCTCAAATAGAGCTTAGAGTTTTGGCCCATCTTTCATGTGATGAAAACATGATAAATGCATTTATAAATGATGAAGATATCCATAGTCTGACGGCATCTAAAATTTTCAATTTGCCTCCGGATATGATAGGTGCGGAAGCCCGGACCAGAGCAAAAGCTGTTAATTTTGGAATAATATATGGCATGGGAGCGTTTTCTCTTTCTCAGGATTTAGGGATAACCCGTGCTGAGGCAGACCGCTATATAAAAGCATATTTGTTTAGATACAGCGGAGTAAATTCCTATTTGGATAAAATGGTTGAAGATGCCAAATCGAAAGGGTATGCAGAAACAATACTAAAAAGAAGAAGATATCTTCCGGAGCTTGTATCTTCAAATTACAATTTAAGATCATTTGGAGAAAGGGTTGCCAGAAATATGCCAATACAGGGTTCAGCTGCAGATATAATAAAGCTAGCCATGATAAAAGTTTATAACAGACTTTTGGAAAAGAAACTTAGAGGGAGGCTCATTTTGCAAGTTCACGATGAATTAATAGTTGAATCACATATTGATGATGCAAAAGAAGTTGAAAATGTATTAAGAGAAGAAATGGAAAATGTTATAAAATTATCCGTGCCGCTTAAAGTTAATATTTCTTCGGGGGAAACATGGTATAATGCAAAGAACTAGGTATAATCCAATTGTTACTAGGAAATTAAAACCTGAAGATGTTTATGAAGTAGTACAAATCGAAAAACAATGTTTTTCAGACCCTTGGTCGGAAAGCGCTATTTTAGAGAGTGCTTTATCCCCAAATAGCTATTTTATAGTGGCAGTAAAAAAGTTTGAAAGAGAAAAGGATGAAGAGAAAAAAATACTAGGGTATGCCGGACTTTACGCAGCCGGGGAAGAAGCATATGTATATAATATAGCAGTTAGACCGGAATGGCAAGGAAAGGGAATAGGGAAGTCTCTTATAAATGAACTTGTTTCTTACTGTTTAAAAAATAATCTTGGATTTATATCTTTAGAGGTGCGGATTTCCAATAATATAGCTATAAATTTATACAAAAAGTTTGGATTTAAAATTTTGGGAAAGAGAAGGAATTTTTATAAAAATCCTTCTGAAGACGCCTTAATTATGACGAAGTATTTTATAGTCGACCAGTTTTATAGTCAGTAAGTATC
>CAQJOC010000111.1:3958-4185 GCA_948815685.1 uncultured Eubacteriales bacterium
TTTTTTGAAATAAAATTTTAGGTTGCTTTCAAAAAATATAATACAAATTGAACAAAAAATTTTTAGCATTGACATTAGTTAAATATAGTGCTAATTTTATTTATAAATTAATGATAGGGAGAGGAAATAATGGTTAAAAAGAAGTCTATTTCTATATTTTTAGGGATTATTACGGCGTTTTATGTCTCGATCGGGGTAACTCCGTATATATCAGCAGGGGTTTTTGA
>CAQJOC010000112.1 GCA_948815685.1 uncultured Eubacteriales bacterium
TCTTTTCTATCTTCTTTTGCTTTACAACAAAAAAATGCACATATCGCTATTCCAGCAATCAACACTATACTCCCACATTTTATAAAATTAGTCCATCCATTACACATAAAAATTTCTCCTTTTAATATTTTTTATTTCTATTAAAAGTTTTCCCATCATTATCAAAAATATTAAAATTTTTCATAAATTAAGTATTTTTTAAACAAAAACAAATGGACCATGTGCTAAAGTAAAGTCTGTTTGAGAACAAAAAATAGCTATAGCAATGCCTCTTTTTCTTTAGCATTTGCTTGATATTGTTAAATTATTATGATAAAATAGTATATTATATATTATTTAAAGGTGATTTGATGTTAAAGAAAATAGGAGCAGAAAAATTTTTGATTTTAGTTAGTTCTATAGTTTTTGCTGGAGTAATAGGCTACGATTTCTTTATTTCCAGAAACAAAGAAAATACTGAAATACATGATTTAAATGTTGAAGACGAAAAAAGTGAACAAAAAGGAAACCCAGAAGAGGATACTAAGAATATAGAAGAGCCTACGGTAACGTACGATAAAAATATTTATAATGAAGAAAAAAATTCTAATTGTAAAGAAAGTTCAAAGAAAAAAATAAAATCAGATGACAAAAAGGAAATAAAACAAAAAGACATAAAAGAATTTAAAAAAAATCAAAAAGCAAACGGAAAAAAGGTCAATAAAATTATTAATATAAATATAGCAACTGCTTCTGAAATAGCAGAAAATTTAAAGGGAATAGGTGCAGTCAAAGCAGAACGTATAGTTCTTTATCGACATGAAAATGGAAATTTTTCATCTATAGAAGAAATTAAAAATGTAAAAGGGATAGGAGAAAAAACTTTTGAAAATATACGAGAGCAAATAGTAATTTAAATTAGTTGAAAAACAAGTATAGATATAATTGTTTTTAATAAAAATTATATAAAAAATTAATACATGAGCTTTTTATAATAGCCGCCGTTAAAAAAGAGAAGAAAGTAATGTTCGTAAATAATAAAGCAAATAATATTGTGGTGTGCATTTAATATTTTGCTATATTGGGATATCTTAGAATGCATATATTTTTTTAAACTGCATTGACTATAAGAACTTTCTTTTACATTTTTTGCATTAATATTGCTGTTTTCCATATTCCCTCGTTCCCAAATCTTGAGCATTTTATCCTTTCCATAATTTCTGTTTTATCATATTATCTTTCCCTTAGGCACTTTCACAAACAGCAATTTCTTGACTAATTTTGTCTCATTTTGTATACTATAATAGTGTAGATATCATTAAAAATAATTAAAAAGGATGTTGGATAATGGTTTCAAAGCTTTATAGCATGGGATTATTGGGAATAGAAGCGTTTTTGGTTAATGTAGAATCTGATGTATCCCGTGGTTTACCATGCTTTGACATCGTTGGTCTACCGGATGCTTCCGTAAAAGAATCAAGAGAGAGGGTAAGGTCTTCGTTAAAAAATTGCGGATTTGAATTCCCTGCCAGCAGAATAACCGTAAACCTTGCACCTGCGGATATAAGGAAAGAAGGTCCCCTTTATGATTTACCGATATTGGTTTCTTTATTAAGGTCAAGCGGACAGCTTCCTAACCAAAATTTTGATTTTGATTCATCGGTGTTTGTAGGTGAACTTTCTTTAAATGGAGAATTAAACTTTGTAAACGGAGTTTTACCTATGGTTCTCGAGGCTAAAAGAAAAAATTTTTCAAATATATTTATTCCTTCTCAAAATGCCGAAGAAGGAGCAATCGTTCAAGGAATAAATGTTTTTCCTGTAGATAACATAAATTCTTTAATAATGCATATTTTAGGAGAAAAACCTATATTGCCTCAACCTAAAACTCTTATTATAAAACAGAAAGAAAAATATGCACCAGATTTTTCCGACGTAAAAGGTCAGTATGAGGCAAAGAGAGCTTTGGAAATTGCTGCAGCAGGTGGTCACAATGTTATTTTAATAGGTCCACCTGGGTCAGGAAAAAGTATGCTTGCCAAGAGAATTTTGTCAATTTTACCCGATATGACTTTTGAAGAGATAATCGAAACTACAAAAATATATTCAGTTGTAGGGACACTCAACGGAACTTACCCTTTAGTAACAAGTAGACCATTTAGATCACCGCATCATACTGTTTCTCCGGCGGGACTTTCCGGAGGCGGTAAAATTCCTCACCCTGGAGAGATTTCTCTTGCACATAATGGAGTTCTATTTTTAGATGAATTGCCAGAATTTTCACGAAGTGCAATGGAGGCTTTGAGACAGCCCATAGAAGACGGTATCGTAACAATAGCAAGGGCCCGATCAACTTTGACTTATCCATGTTCGGTAGTCCTCATTGCCGCAATGAATCCTTGCCCTTGCGGATATTTTAACCATCCAAGTAAAAAATGCATTTGTTCTCCTAAAGCAGTGTCTAAATATTTGTCAAAAGTGTCCGGTCCACTTTTAGACAGATTTGATATACATATAGAAGTTCCTGCTATCAGTTATGAAAACATAGCGTCAAATGAAAAGTCAGAAACCTCAAAGCAAATAAAGGAAAGGATAAATAAATCCAGAGAACTGCAAAATCAAAGGTATAAAAATTCAAATGTTATTTGCAATGCGCAGCTTTCTCCTGAAATAATGGATAAAATATGTGTTTTGACTGATGAGGCAAAAAAAATTTTGAAAAATGCATTTGAGAATATGTGTCTTTCCGCCCGTGCGTATAATAGAATTTTAAAAGTTGCAAGAACCATTGCAGATTTAGAATCTAAAGAAAAAATTTCTTCAGAGCATATTGCAGAAGCCATACAATACAGAAACTTAGATAGAAAATACTGGTTTAGTGAAATCTGATTTTTTCGCTTTGTATTGCCCAATTTTCGAAAGCTTCTTGATCTGTGAAGGTCTTCTGCTAATTTTGTGTTTGATTGTTTTCCCCTTTATTATTCTTTATAACTGCATTTTCTCTCTTCTTCGCGCCAAGATATACACTGTCACCGTATATAAATTTCTCTTCGCATGTTAATAAACTAGGTACTCCTGTTACATCATGCACATTTGCAGAAGTTGCCTTGACTGTATGTACCAAGCCCATTTTGCTATCGACACCAATATGTGCTTTATATCCGAAATGCCATGTGCTTCCTTTTTTCGTAAAATGGCCTCTGAATCCCGATTTCTCTCCTTATTTTTTGTGGATTTTGGGGCTTCGATAATTGTTGAATCTACAATCGTACCTTTTTTTAGAATTCATTTTTTTGTTCCAATATTTACACAATCTGTGAAAATAGTCTTTTTTGTATTACGTTTTCCGTAAAGATACCATGGGGCCTTTCTACTACATCCCGTATGGAACCTGTTTTGAGAAGTTTACTTCGCAAAATTTCGAAAAAGCCCAACTATCTATCACTTCCATCATTACTTTCTTGTCGGATAAGTCATAGAGGTCTTGCAAAAATATAGATACGTAGCATTAATTCGAGGGTTGTAGGCTCATTTCCAAGCTCTCCTTTATAATAGTAAGGCTTGATTATCCCTAACCCCTCGTCCCACGGTATTATCTTTTTCATCTTTTCCAAAAATATTTTTTTGCTTGTTCGTCTTTCCATTAGTTCATCATATATTTGTGTTAATTTCAATTGTCTATACATATTTTTATTCTATCACTTTTTCTCTTTTTTTACTACTGTGCGGTGTTGCCTTAATGCACTTTAAGATATAAAGTATAGCATACTGTATTAGAACATTTTCACATAAAAATAAGACAATCAGGCAAATATGTAACACATAATAGTGATATAAAAATAAGGAAACACCACACAAAAATTACATTATGACAATTCATCTTGCCACTATAATATTGCTTTTATAATAATTTAATAGACCTGTCCTAAAACAGCAATTCAAAGTTATAAATGGAAGAAATTAAAGAAATTCTTAGAAGATGTTTTTTCTGCTTATTGCGATAGCGTTGCCTAAGAATTTTAAATCGTTTTATACGGCGATTAACGTGTTCAAGATAAATTCTGTAGCGTGAAATTTGAGTATTAAACCATTTTTGATAATCAGTAATAGTGCTGCTTTTAGTTCTTTTATAAGGTGTCAAGCTGTTAGAACGATATAGTTTAAGACCTTGATAACCTTTATCACCTATCAATAAAA
>CAQJOC010000113.1 GCA_948815685.1 uncultured Eubacteriales bacterium
ATCGTCGAAGCATTGCCTTTAACGGTTGCCGTTGCACCTTTGAGGGATGCTGTTGCCTTACCTTCTACAGATACATTGGCTGCCCCTATATTAACATTTGTACTGCCCTGAATTTTAACTCCCGTAGGATTTATTTGTATTTTATTGTTTGTACCGGCGGAGAGTGTAATTTCTTTAAGAGCCTCTATACTTATACTACCCTTAGTAAAATCCATTTCTATTTTTGTTTTGCCATCGGACGATTTTATAGTGGTAAGTCTTTTTGCCTGGTCGACTGTCATTACGTCATTTTTAGCGGTTTTTACTTCACATTTTTCCTTACCTTCGGTACTATCTAAAGTTATATTCCACCCTTTTCCGTATTTCAGATACATTTTTGAATTTTGACTATCCACTTTAAAAGGAGCTTGATTTGTATTATTATATAGGCACCCCAGACACACAGCCATCTGCGTTTCGACATCTAAAATGGCAACGAGCACCTGCTGTCCAACGGGGGGAACATAAACGGTTCCATACTTTGGTCCGGCTACCAGTGAAAGAACATTTACCTTTTCGATAGCGATTTTATTATCATCCCGCTTGACATTAATTAAATTAATACCATCTTGGTTGTAAACTTTAGTAACGGTTGCCGTACAAATTTCCGATGTCATCATAAAAACCCCCTGTCGTATCTTAATTTATAATGTTGTGGTACTCATTGCATCTGAAGAAAGTGTCAAATCAGTTGCAAATGTTCTCTTTTGACCGTTAAATTTATGTTTGATGCCGGTAAGTATATAGGTATTGCTTATATCTTGTCCCATGTCCGATACACTTACCCGCATACCCAGCTTGAAAAACTCAGGTGAGTCAGCATATCCAGAGAGGGACACAATACATTTAATGTAGTCAATAGACTTTCTTGTGAATTTTGCTTGAGCCATGAACTGAGCAGTTTTTACCGTATCGGCTTTTAAGTCTGTTATGACTTTTTTTGTCGCACTCCCTATATTTTTAGGGAGTTGTCCATTTCCGATATTACCAAGGTTTGTTCCCACCGGTTTGGACTGTGCTGAAACTTTAGGTTTTTTAGTATCCACTCCTTTTATGACGACCTGTTGAGACAGCCCCAAAACATCTGCCGACCAACTTACTTTTTTCAGACTATCACACGGAACTATGGAAAGTCCTGCTTTTGGGTCGCTTACAAGTGCTTTTGGGCTTATAAAGTAGGCTGTACCGCAATACATATAAAATAAACACCCTGTAATCCCGGCTAATCGACATAAAAACTCATAATCACTTTCATTTGTCTGATAGACCGGCTGAGATAAGGTTGGTTCTTCCTGGATTTTAACAGTAGCCTTATCGATTTTACCAAGGTATGCCGGCAACAATGTATCATTAACGATAGAGGAATATTTAGTTTGTATTTTTTTCTCAAAAGTACAGCCCGGCATCATCCACATTTTTGCATCCAAGCACTCTATTACGGCAACAGCGAGTTCTCTATCGTAGTCGATTTTCACCTTTGATATAAAACCGCTAAAAACTTCATACGTATTAGGTAAACTTCCGGCAACTGCCGGGTATCCTAAAAAAATTCTTATGGGAGAGCCTTGCTTAACGACTTTAATCTCTGACTCCGGAACAAACTTTCCAAGTTTAAAATTTGGGGCAATCTTGCTCAGCACCACTGTACAACGACCGGATTCATTGCCGGTGCTTACGGAAATATCTATACTCTTTATAGTTAAATCTCCCTTGCTTTGCCAAGGCGTCTCTGTTCCTATCATGATTTGTGCGATAGGGAAGTCGCCGGTGTTAGCCAATTTTAGACTTTTCATTTTTTCACATCCAATTCCCACTCAAATTGATTAAGAAGAACAGAGCAGTATACAGAATATTTCATATAAACTTCTCTAATTATACAATTTTTTGCCAAAATTATAAATATATTTGTGATTAAATTTTTTTAATTGGTAGATAATATATCTTACACTATGCCGCTTCGCCTTTTTTGGGATAATATTTCTTCCTCTACTCTGTTCATGACCACGTCGGATATCGTATCTACATCCAATCCCCTCATATATGACTCTATCATTCTGATAACGTCTTTTTCCTGCAGCATTTTACCCTTAGGCTGGGTCTGCGCCGGGAATGGTCTTTGCAGCTGAGGAATTTGCTCTTTCTGAATACTGGATCTTTTGTCCGGCATTTTTGGGTTAGACTTTTTTTCAACAGATGATTTATCGATTTTGTCTTGCAATTCTTTTAAACTTACCGGATTCTTATAAATAACGGAGCTTCTTTGAATATCCCTGTAGATATTTTCGGGGGAGATATTGTGCTGCCTTTGTAATAAGACTTTTTCTTCAAAGTTATCCGTTATATTGTTGAAATAGGTGCGGGGTATATCTTGAATTTCCCTGTAGATATTCTTCTCATTAAAAGTATACCTATCTAAACTGCTGATTTTAGGCGGGGAGACAAAAGATAATTTTCGAGTTATGATATTTTCGATATCCCCTATGTTTTTTATGTTTTCCCTCAATATTAGTGGCGGCAATTCTAAGCTTTCATTTATATTTTTTATGTTTGAAATTTTCTTTTGGTCGGTAAAAAATTTTTTCACACTTTTTGTTTGTATGGTCTGCAAATTTTTATCGACGATCTCGCTGAGGGTCTCTCTAACATCAAATTCTATATCTTTGTAATTCACCATAGGAGGTTTTTTGATAAGAATATTTTTTTGATGCTGTATATTTTTATTTATAATTTCCTTAAAACGTTCTTCGCTTAGTATAGTTTCGGATAAGGCATCTTTTTTGAATACCCTGTTAAATGTTTCCTTGTAGATGTCGTCTTTAGTGGAGATATTTTCTGTGTTTACGTTATTTATTAGGTTTAGTCTTTTTAAATAGACAGATATCACATCAGAAGATATTTTCTTATTGTTAGTAATTACTTCATCGGTATTTACCTTATTAAAGAGCTTATTTTGCAGCTCGGCATTTCTTACTTTATTTACAGTATTTCTAAAATTTACCGTTTTAAGATTTTTCTGTGTTATGCGGTTTATTTGTTCGAGCAAATTTTCTCTGTTTTCAGTTTCATTATTGATAGAAAATTCTTTTTTAAATATCCTGTCGATATTGGAGAACCTATTTTCTACATGTTTTTCGTATTCTTGTAAAATCGACTTATTATGGAGCATTTCTATATCATTATAAATTTTGGGACCCCTTTTTACATACTCAAGGGTATTGGATTCTTTAAGTATCTTATTGCGTATTTTAGTTAGAGGCACTGATTGCTCGATACTTTTATTAATTCTGATAATTTGATTTTCTATTTCGTGAAATTTTATATTGTTTTCTACATTTTCATTAATTAAATTTATCTTATTTACATGTCTGCTTGAAGATACCTCATCTAAAATGTTGGTATTTTTTATATTATATTTATTTACTGCTTCGCTTTTTATTTGGGCTTGCCTGCGAATTACATTCTGGGCATCTATCTGACTGAGAAAGGTATTTTTCTTAATGTATCTGTCATTAACATAAGATACAATTTTATCTATATTTTTTATTTCGGATTGATTTTCTGTAATATTATTATATTTATTTACGGCACGAGTAGTGATATTAGCCCTTGAGACTAATCTTTTGGTATCATCTTTTTGGTTTTCTTTGGAGATATATCTATTGTGTACGCTTGTTACATTACGATTTAATGATTCTTTAGATATAATATTTTCTCTAAGCTCATGGGTTTGCCGAGTATTTTTATTGACACGTTTATTTAATAACGAGACCTTTTTTTCTATATCGGAAACTTCAGAAAGGAGGTTTGTTTCATCTATGAGGGTTTGTTTAGCTTCTCTGTGATTCACAAGGTTTAGTTCTTTAATTTTCCTTGTAGAGAGGGCTTTATTTTCAGAGCTTTCAACTAACTTTTCGTATCTGTCTTTTACATTTTTCTCGACAAGATAGTTAAAATCTCTGCTATACAGATGGCGGTGAAATTCAGTTTGGGTAGAGACGTTTTTCACTGCATCGGTTTGTTTGCTCAGCAGACTTTTTTCTGTGTATATTCTCTTGATATTTTCGCTCCGGCGGACAGTTTCATTTGCTTGTTTTGTAAGGTTCTGAATTTCCCGTATATTCTTTGTAACTTCAAGA
>CAQJOC010000114.1 GCA_948815685.1 uncultured Eubacteriales bacterium
TTTGATAAATACTCATCTAAGTAATAACCTTTTTCTCCAAGATCTGTCCGTACTTCTCCGGCTATTTTCCAAAGCTCATTTACGTATTTTGTAATATGTTCTGAACTTGGTCCGCTAAACACTACTTTCATGCTTTCAAAAATGTTCATTGTAAAACCCCTTAATATAACTTATTCGGCTTTCAAAATTCAAAAACGTGCATAAAGGTATGGCACATCTGCCTTGATCCCTTACGCACGTTTAAATCACCGATTGTGAAATCACACAAAATAATGTATAATTAAAGAGTTGTGGTGTTGTTTTTACGATTGTGAAGGGTAGTCCTTTTACCTTTTGCAGGGATTAAGTAGTCTCAAGCACTTAATTCTGCTATGACGTTTTTGTTATTTCAAATTCCGCAAATTCATATAGACTCTTACATTAAAATAAATAAAGGGTATTTTACATATAAAATAAAAAACGGGTTATATCACAGTTTTCTTGGCTGTTCTATAGTCCGTTTTATTGATGATTTTGAAGGGAAATTACTTAAGTAAAATTTTAACTATTGTGCTTTAAAAAAGAAACCTGCTGTCATATCGAGGTAATTTTCACCAGAATACTGAGAAAACTCTTTTTTCATTATTTTCTTAAATTCTTCAATATCTGAACAATTTACTGCAATTTCCTTTAATTTTTCAAGGTATTCTATTTTTGTTTCAATGTCTTTCAAATCTTCAGGTGTATAATGAGAGCTTAAAATTAAGTTATAACCTTTTTTGATGTATTCCCTTAAAGTACTTATTATATGATCTGCATGGTCTTTCCCGGCAACGATGGAATGGCAATCATGGCCAAGCATATGAGTATAGGTAGTTTTAATTTCAGGTATCTCAATGTCAAATGCTTCGGAAGTAGGTATAATATTCATCGATATATCAGCAAGAACTATATTGTCATCTGTAATATAATTGGTTACTGTATGAATTTTACTGTCAAAATTATCACCGAATTGCTTTGTAAAATTGTCGATAAGAGCTTTCCCACCACCATTGTGACCATATTCGTCTGCTGTTTTGTTCGCATATTTTTTAGCTTTCTCTAAGAAAGTTCCTCCTGCCATGTGATATGAAAGCAAAACTCCTTCAATGCTGCAGTTTAAATCAAGAATGTATTGTTCAAATTCTTTATTATTGTCTAAAAAACATGGAGACTCAATGACTACGCATTTATTATTTTTTTGCAAGACAAAGCACTCATCACTTAAAAAATCATTTGTTTTATATGCATGGAGCTTAACAGCACCAAAATCGTATAAGTGTACTGTCCCTTTACCTAAATCAATGTTTTTAAAATTATTTTTTAACATTTTAATAGCCTCCTTAATAATCTGGTTTGTCAATTAACTTTACGATAGTATTATAATAGACTATAGTATATATTGTAAAATAGGCACAATATTGTGCTGTAGTTACCAAAAGGAAACTATACAAGAGGGAGAAATTATAATGTTGAGTAATGAATTACCACCATGTCCTGTGGAAACAACACTTTTAATTATATCGAATAAATGGAAAGTCCTGATTATTCGAGACTTATTAACCGGGACAAAGCGTTTTGGAGAATTAAAAAAGTCTATAGAAAATATATCACAGAAAGTTCTCACTTCTAATCTTAGAGATATGGAAAACAAAGGTGTCCTGAAGAGAACCGTATACGCTGAGGTTCCCCCAAAAGTAGAGTATACTCTTACAGAGATTGGATACAGTCTCAAGCCCATACTTAAATCTATGGAAGAATGGGGGACTCATTATAAATCTTTAAATATCTAAACAAAAATATTTATGATTAAAATTTACACCTAAAATAAAAGACGGATTATATTACAGTTACCTCGGGGTGTTTTATTTATATTTTAACCTAAAAATCGTATTAAAAATTTAAACCTGATTTCTCATTTTTTAAGTTTTAATCCGTCTAGTGTAAGGATCAAACGCAATAGCCCCTACCAAAGAAATATCTATCTTACCATATTTAATTACAGATTTATCTGCTATAACATTTATAACTTTTCCTATTACTCCACAACCATGCTCTCCATCTTGATATTCTATAAATTCGCATTCCATGCAAATTCGGAATTTCATTTATTATAGGAATATCAACATTTTTGGACTTTGTGGCTGTAAGTCCGCTGTTTTTACATATATATAAACAATATTAATGTCTCTAATTATCCACCTAGGGTCGCATCCTGATACTGATACCAATCGAGTGCCGATAAGATATCCTGCTCTTCGAAATCCGGCCATAAACTTTTACATGAAAAAATGTCAGAATATACGGACTGCACAGGTAGGAAACCTGATAATCTTTGCATTCCGCCCCAGCGTATTATTAAATCTATTCTTGAAATATCACTCGAGTGCAAAGATTTATATATATTAAAATACATATTTTTATTCTCTCTTATTTTTTGAATATCCCAGTCCCAACTATAATTTATGAGAAAATTAACTTTAGTTCTCTCGCTGTTTGCAGAATTTCTTTTTGTATACTTTATAAGTTCTTCCGGGAACATTTTGGAATTTTGGTTGCCTACCACTAAAATTTCTACGTTCTCTTTTGCAATAAGGTTTACTGCTTCAACACAGGCCTTTGAAAAAGCAATTCTCTGATTCTTTTCTCTTTTACAGTTGTCTGCTGTAAATCCGTAAAACGTCATTTCCTTTACTCCCAATTTACGTAATAGATTAAACGCTCTCAATCCCGGATTAATTCCAAATTCATATCCTTCAAATTTTTCTTTATTGTGATTTAGGGCCCAGCGTCTGTTTCCATCAGGTATAATACCAATATGACTAGGTATTTTCATATAAGGTCCCCTTTTCTATGTTTTAAATTATATTTTAATATAACCTTTCAAAAGTTAACGTCGAAAAAGGGTCCATGACAAATTTTTATAAATTACCTTATGCAAATCAAAAATTTACTGCTGATACAACGATATTATTAGACTTATTTCTATAATATTGCTATAGGGAATAATGACGAATCTATAAATCGTTGGAACTGCCCCCAATAAAACAGACAAAAGATGGAGAAAAATGCACCTTTTCTGTGATAAAATAAAAAGCAAAGGAGAGAAAGAATATGAAAAAATGGAGATCACTTGAAAAGAGAAAGAAAGCCCTAAAACTATATTACAACGAGGGAAAAACACAAAAAGAAATAGCTGAAACCATGAATTTTTCTGTAAATACGATAAAACCATGGATACGTAGATCAAGATTAAAAAATTTTAATGAAGAAAGTACTGATAATCAGATTAATGATGAAATAAAGTTAATTAAAAGAAATAGCGAGATAAAAAATAGATCAAAGACGGAACGACTGAGGGCGGTAAAGATCGAGATAGTAAATAAGCATAAAGAAAACATAGATAAACATGCTAAATCAGAAATAAAAAATTTACAAATGCAGGTGGCATTACTTCAGGATTTTCTTTCCCCAAAGGAAAGAGGGTAGATACAAAAATTGCTTATGAGGTTATAAAGAAGTATGAAAAAACATTTTCTATTGTTAAAATGTGTGAATTTATGAAAGTTTCCAGAAGCGGTTATTACGACTGGAGAAAAAGATTTTAGATATAATATTAGACTGTGAAAAGAAGCATAAAAATTGTTATGGATACCGTCGTGTAACCATGTGGATAAGGCGAAAGCACGGTATGAAAGTAAATCATAAACGTGTTTATCGCATAATGCAAAAGAATGGGATACAGTCTGTAATTCGTAAGAAAAGGCACAAAAAATTAGCTTGTAACGGTGATTTAAGGTATGGTAATATTTTGAGTAGAAATTTTGTATCACAAAAACCAAATGAAAAATGTGTAACAGACATCACATATATACCAACATCACAGGGAACTTTTTATCTCTCAGTAATTAGGGATTTGTGCGGTGGATACATTGTAGTATATCAATATGATACAAACCAAAGATATAGATTGGTTGAAAAAACATTAGACACTGCTTTTGATGCTGAATCGCCATCAAATTTAATTTTGCACAGCGATCAAGGAAGTCAATACCGTTCATATGCGTACCATAAATACGCTAAAGATAAA
>CAQJOC010000115.1:0-1441 GCA_948815685.1 uncultured Eubacteriales bacterium
TGATGATTTTTCAGCTGTGCAATATTTTTTATTCTTATTTTAGTCCTATAAATTTATACTACTTTAGCTATTTTTTATTTTTCAGACAAGGTCTAGTTTAATTTTTTTGTTGACAAATCCAATATATTAAGTTATAATTAAATAAAAAGCATAAATTAGAGGTAATTATATTATGAAAAGAAAATTTTACAGCATTTTTTCCTTTGCCTTGGCTCTGATGTTTTTATGTTTGCCTGCTTTTCAAAGTAAAAAATATAATGTTAACAGCGATAGTGTACCTATTGAATTTAAACTTTTTAATTTAATCAATAATGACCAAAACTTTATGATTTCTCCGATAAGCATAAAAATTTTGCTTATGATGATTGCAAACGATGAGGTCTCCGAAGATGTTAAAAATGAAATATTGTCGGCACTTGAAATAAAAGATTTTGAACTTTGTAAAAAATCAATGTTTAACTTTTTGACTTCCATGAAAGAAAAAAATATTGTGGATATTAACAATTCTATTTGGTTCAATGAAGATAATTATAATCTAAAAAGTTCGCAATTTCCCTTTCAATTGTCTAATAATACAGATAAATACGATTATTTGCATTTTAACTTTTTTGCAGAAAAATATCTTGTTAATAGCTATAATGCCGTAAATCATATTAATAATTGGGTATATAGTAAGACTAACGGAAAAATTAAAGAAATAATTAATAATGGTAATTTTTCTTCTGTTTGGTTAAATACAACTTATTTTAAACAGCACTGGAAAAAGCCATTTAATAAACTTTACACTCATAAAGGTTTATTTCATAATATAGATGGTTCGACCGCTTATATCGACTTTATGAGTAATGAAGATTATTATAATTTTTATGAAAATGCTGACTTTAAGATGCTGGAAATTCCTTATGATATAAATACAAGTATGTATGTTTTTCTACCTAATAATATAAAAGATTTCAATTATGAGTGGGTAAAAGAAGGAATTAATAATAAATTTGAAAGATATTTAACCTTACAGTTGCCTAAATTTATATCTGAGACAGATTTAACGCTTAATAATTTACTGAAATCTTTAGGAATGCGTAAAATGTTTTATCCCGGAGCTATTAACTCTAACTATCAAATTTCTGATGTTCTGCACAAAACTTTTATTGATGTTAATGAAGAAGGAACAGAAGCAGCTGCGGCCACTGCTGCGATAGCTAGATGTTGCTTGTCCCCTCGTTTTAATGTAAACAAACCATTTATCTATATAATTAGAGAAAATGAAAGCGGAGAGATATTATTTATGGGTTCACAGTCTAAATTTTAAATTTAGAAATTTGGTTATTATTAGTTAAGAACTTTCGAATTAAAATCTTGTGAGGCTATCTTTTCGGTTAAAAGAATCGCAAGATTGAATGTATCCATTAAATCAGTTTTATTTATAATACCGGCATTTGTG
>CAQJOC010000115.1:1488-1730 GCA_948815685.1 uncultured Eubacteriales bacterium
TTGAAATATTTATTGCCCCCGCATCATTCCCTCCGGTTACTCCTTTTTTAGGCTGTATATTTATCCCATTTTCATTTGCCAAGGATATTGCCAAATCATAATATTTTTTATCATATAATGTTCTCTTGTCCATAAATGAGACTGCGGGTCCTTTTCCAAGTTGGCATATTTTCTTATATTCCTCTGTTCCCGGAACTTCATTGGCAGTTGTGGCTTCTATAACAAGTGCAGCTTGAGGGGAG
>CAQJOC010000115.1:1771-4047 GCA_948815685.1 uncultured Eubacteriales bacterium
TATTTCTTCTTGAACAGTAAACACAAAATAAGTGTCATATTCAAGTTCATTTTTAATCATATTAATTAAAATAAAACATCCGATTCGATCATCTAAAGCTTTTGAAATTATTCTTCCGTTTGAATCGTCAAATGTCGAACTAAATATAACAGAATCGCCTAAGTTTACATATTTTTGTGCATTTTCTCTATTTTTTGCTCCAATATCAATAAGCAAAGATTCTACATCAATTTCAGAAAAAACTTCAGATTTTTCGGCTAAATGGATAGGTTTTATCCCAATAACGCCGGGTATCTTATTTTTTCCGACAAACACATTTTGTCCCAAAAGAATTTTATTATCTATTCCACCCACTTTATCAAAACCTAAATATCCGTCTTCGGTTATATGTGTAACAATCAGTCCTACTTCATCCATATGAGCAGTTAGCATTAATCTGGTTAAAGGGCGATTTTTCCCCTTTTTAAACACAATAAGGTTGCCTAACGGATCTTTATAGTATTCTATGTCACATTTGCTTATTTCATTTACTATCTTTTCTCGTACCTCAGACTCATTTCCCGAAATTCCTCCGGAAAGACAAAGACTTTTAAGAATATTCATATCAAAATTCATTGTTGTGCTCCTCCTTGCTTAGCATAGTTAAACAAAAGTTTCACGATATTTTCAAGGTCATTATAATTTACTATTTCTATTCCCGTGTGCATATATCTTTGTGGAATCGATACAAGTCCGCAGGGAATTCCCCCTCGAGTAATGTTTATAACATCTGCATTGGTGCCAGACATTTCTCCGTAAACTTCTAACTGATAAGGAATACTTGCTTTTTTAGCCGTTTCGATTAAAAATTTAGAAATATTTGATGATAAAGATGGAGCAATACATATCATAGGTCCTTTACCCAATACGCAATGTCTGTCACTTGACACGCCCGGCTGTTTAGCAAAGCTTACATCTATTGAAACAGCCTCATCCGGCATAATTTTATATGTCGCAGTCGCAACACCCATACGTCCTACTTCTTCTCGGGAACTCAAAAGAATAGTAACTTTTGTGTTTAAAGTCTCTCGACTTAATTTTTCGGCTAATTTTATTAAAACATATACCCCGGCACGGTCATCAGTGGCAGGAGATGCAATATTTCCGTTCAGTAGTTCATAAAACTTATTTTCAAACGATATACGGTCTCCAAGTGAAATTTTTTCTTTTACTTTTTCCAAAGGCATTCCCAAGTCTATAAACATATCGTCTATATCCGGAGCCTTTTCTTTGTCTCTTTTTAAATGGGGAGGAATAGAACATATAACTCCTTTAAAATCATCAGTTCCGTGCACAACAACGGAGCTTCCATATAAAATTTTAGGATCAAACCCACCGCAGGTATCAAATTTTATAAATCCGTCTTTATTGATAGCTGTAACAATCAGCCCTATTTGGTCTATGTGAGCATCAAATAATATATGTTTTTGCGGCTCTGTACTTTCGGATGGAGAAATCACAGCAACTACGGTGTTGTCATTTTTTATAGATCCATTTGCAAAATTTAATAATTTATCATATACATATTTACAAATTAAATTTTCGCATCCGGATACTCCCGGAATAAAACATAATTCTTTCAATAAGTCACCCATATTTTTACTCCTTGCATTAATTTTTGTTTTTTTTAATTATTTTTTACTCACTATTTATATATTTATTCCGCTTATTTTTATTATTTTTTCTATATAAATTCTAATGCTACTAATTAAATATAACATAAATATATTAAAATTACCACATTACCTCAGAATTTTTTCCATTTATAGTAATATAAAACAAACCAACTTAAAAAATTCAAAACTAAAACTTTATTATGAAACATTACGGAGTTAGAGTACAGATTTATAGTCAAATAATTTAAAACTAAACCAATATTCCACTGAAGAAAGGGGGATAAGAGCCCATTTCCGCTGGACTTTTGCTTGGAGCCGGTTAGGTGAAATTAAAAGGAAAAATCGAAATATTCCTTTTACACTCTCATTAGACGTTTTTGTGATTTAATTTTTATCGTTTGACAAAAATGAACAAAGATATTAAAAGTATAAATATACTGAAAAAGAGTTCTATTTTTTAGAATTTACATTTTTAAAGTTATTCCACTAGGGCTTGTCTGAAAAATAAAAAATAGTTAAAGTGAAAAAATTGATAGACACAAAAAAATATGCTCATATTGTAAATTTGGCAGTGCAAAATGTGATAGAAGTAATGTAAACGGGGAATCCTAATCACCAAGA
>CAQJOC010000116.1:0-1874 GCA_948815685.1 uncultured Eubacteriales bacterium
TGAAAAAATCAAAGTCACCCGTATATTTTGTCCGGCTGTTGAGCAGTATTATGTTTTCAAATGCTCCCGTCGCCAAAAGACTTCTTATTTGTTTGCGTCTAAAAAGTTCATTTTTATTTCCTGCATGGATACTGGCAATTATTTTAACCCCGGCATTGAGGCTTTCTTCTATTGCCCGAACCTGGGAATTAAAACCGATTTCATCACATACTATTATGTCTGGGGATAGCACCCTGACAGCCTGAAGAATACCTATTTCTTTTGGATATCCGTTCAGAACATCGCACAGACCGACGTCAAACTGTGCATGTGCTCTGTGCAGCGCAGCGATTTCGCCTCTTTCATCGACGATGGAAACCTTTTTCGCTGGTTTACCGTCCATACAAGATATTTTCCTTGCAATATCTCTTAAGAGAGTAGTTTTCCCACTGCATGGCGGCCCTGCAATGAGGGTTCCTTGAGGATCACTACCTATTTTGTCCAAGATTTTATCGCAGCAGTCCTTTACTTCCCTGGATATGCGTATATTTAAGGAAGATATTTCACGGATATTATTTATCTCATTACCGCTGATTACCGCCGTACCGCAAAGACCCACCCTATGACCACCGTTTAACGTTATAAACCCGTTTTTAATTTGGTTCTGACAGCTGTAAACTGAATAACTGCAAATTATTTTCATAATTTCCGAAATATCCTCTCTTGTAACGAAAAAATCAGTTTCGTAAAAAGAGACCTTACCATCACAGTCCAAAAAATAAGTGCACTCAGGACAAACCACAGAAATATTTTTATTTACCCTTATTCTGATTTCCAGTGCGGACTCTTTAATTTGTGGGTCTATTTTTTTAATAACGTTTCTGATTTTATCATTGAAATTATAAAGGATACTGTCAAACGGTAAATTTTTCTGCTCAAAATCCATACTACTTGTCCTCCTTTGTACATAGATATTAAGCAGTATCAAAAATTAGAACTTAAAATTGAAAATAAAATATTTGGTATGAGGTTGCCCCTTCATTTTTATGAATACCGCAAAATAAATAAGGATTTTTTACTGCAAAAAAGGGGAGCCCTAACTCCCTTTTTTAAAATCCTCCAAAACGATAGCTCTAACGGGCTAAGAATTTTTGGTTATTCACGCAGATTTTATATAGTAACTGCAGTTAAAAAGCAGTGGCTCAGGTTCACAAATAGTGCTGCAATATCTATCCGGTACTTTTACTCAATTTGTAATTTTTTTAGTATGCGTATACTCTTTTGGAGGGCGCCAACTATATAAAAATGGGTTGTTTTTGTTTTCCCGTTAGGGCGAGTTCGACTGATGACAATATTAAATCAAAATTTGCAACTAAAGAATTGGGTTTTTTTACCGGGTCATCCTGTGACATTGGCACAAAATATATATTTTTATTGTTTAGCATTTTTCCTATATTTTGTGCTGATGCTCCCAGTGCATCATTTGTAGCCAAGGATATAAGTACCGGTTTATGTACACGCAGTTGTGATTTTGCAGCCATTGTTACCGGGGTATCGGTTATGGCACCACAAAGTTTCCCCAGAGTATTTCCTGTGCACGGTGCTATTAAAATTATATCCGCCATGTTTTTAGGGCCTATAGGTTCAGCACCCTCTATGGTGTTTATAATTTTACTATCGCATATATCTTCTATTTCGCTTATAAAATCTTTGGCTTTTCCAAATCTGGTATTTATCTGAGAGGCATTAAAAGACATTATAGGAAATACCTTATATTTTGCCTCGATGAGTTTTTTCATTTGCTCGATTGCCTTTCTAAATGTACAAAATGAACCGCACATTGCGAACCCGACTCTAATTTTATTCACAGTCTTTCCTCCTCTATCATGTTGTAT
>CAQJOC010000116.1:1981-3976 GCA_948815685.1 uncultured Eubacteriales bacterium
AAAATCCACGCCGCCGGGTTTTGAGGATAAATCGATAATTTTAGTCTCGTATGAACATTTTAATAAATTCTCCCGGTTAAAGATTTTAAAGGGCACCGTATTGAATATTAAATCATAATCCAGTTTTTGCGGCATGTTATTTGTATTTATGCTTTCATATCCCATAACTTCTATCCAGGCTAAATCTGAAGGTTTTCGTGCACTGACCGTAACATTTGCTCCCATGTCTTTTAGAATCTTTGATAAAACCTTTCCAATTCTTCCGTACCCCACAATGAGGCACCTGCTGGAATGGATAGTTCCTAAAAATTCGCTCAGTGCAATATTTATAGCTCCCTCGGCGGTGGCTAACGCGTTTAATATTTGAAACTCCTCACGTGCATAGTAGTCTTTTAGTTTTATGTTTGTATTTTCCGGTATTAATGGACTAAGTGAGTTTATTCCTCCACAGAATACAGTTTTATCTGTTAGTTCCCGCATTAAGTCATATAATTTTATTTGAGACTTTGAAAAGGGTGCATTTAAAGTTTCCCCATCGTAAGTGACGGGAAGGGGCAGGATAACATAGTCGCTGGTTTTTATGGCATTTTCCAGTTTATCCGTAAAATTTTCTTGGTTGGATGCGGTAGATGAATTTGCAAATATTTTCACGGAGTTTTCATCTTTGGCTATTGATTCAGACAAAAATATATGTCTCATATCGCCCCCTACTATTCCGAAATTTTTATATTTAATCATAATAATTCTACACTCCCTTGCTCGGTTACATTATATGAATACTCTAAACTCAAGGTTCTTAATTTATTTATACCCGAAAATCGAGTAAAAAGATATTTTTGGATGGTAGATTTTACGAAGATAATTTTAGATTATTCAGGCTAATACTAACCATGTGGTTTATATTTTTTTTACCGGGTCTTGGGAGTATATTTTATATCAGGAAAACGGACAATATTTTTTAGTTTAATATATTAGATAAAAATAACTTGACTTACATGTATATAAGTGTATAATATAACTGTAAGATATATGGATATTGTGCAATTATTATCCAATTTAATCTTATATTTTACACTTATTTTAGACAAAGGAGTGATTTTAATGGCTATAGTTCATCTGGGACCGGCATGCGTAAAGACTTTTATCGAAAAGCTTTCCGGGACTTATCCGACAGAAATTAATGTGACGGACATAGTTAAGGAAGTGTTGGAAGATAACAAAAGATGGTGTGTCATGATGGGTCGGGTTGCTATACAAAACGAATTAAAAGATTTTGAACATGCATGCTCTGAGGCAGGTGTAGAGATGCAGGAGCCAAAGTGCCGAATCTTGAAGCTGAGCGTTGGCTTTCCGACTTTTTAGAAGACTATGCTCATAAGAAGCTTATCTCTAGCAAACACAAGTTTCATGATGAAGAACAAGGTGAGACTTTTTTAGGGGAGCTTAAAAAAGGTGGAAATAAAGTTATCGATTTACTCAATGATATAAGTGAAAAGGATGAATGGATTAAACCGTTTTTCAGAAAGCTTGTTCCGCCTTCTAAAAGTTCACGATTGAGCGAGTCTGCGAATAAGCTCAACTATATATTAAGCACAGGGGCCGGCGGATTTAAATTCAGTGCTTACACGGCTTTTACGAAGGATAAGAAGAAGGACAGTTTATATAAGATTGTCTACCCTGCTTTTAAAATTAATAACTCAGATCAAGAGGAAGCGCTCCTTCAACAGATGATAAAAGCAAAGGTTGTTCCAAATAGTTTATTCTTTTTTGCGGGCAGTGCAAAACAGTATAAGAGCAGGTTGAAAGACATTACAAAAAAGTAGGGTATTTTCCACAAGCGACATAAGGCAGCAGCATCTGATGAACGTGAAGAAGTGTTTGATGCCGGAAATGGCGAGCAATTTAATTAAAAAATCCAAAAATATACAGACCTCCAAAGTGCCGTAGATATTTTCGAAGCACTTTGGAGACTTTTATCGTGAAACCCAAATATAA
>CAQJOC010000117.1:0-1879 GCA_948815685.1 uncultured Eubacteriales bacterium
TATCAAAAAATCCCGTCTTGTATAATTAGTCGAGATTTTCCGCTTTATTGTGTTTTGGAGCATATCCGCCGGGTAAAAACTTCTTTAATTTTTTTGTCGTTTCTTCTGGTGTTTAGCTGTCTTGAAGATTTTAAAAAATAAACAAAGGTTTACACGTGGCCACCGGTCAAGCTGTAATACTTCCAGGTACTCCGGGCTCTTTGGTTCCTGCTGTTGCTCTATTGGTCAAGCTTGAACACCTCCGGACGCTCCGGGCTCTTTGATTCCTTCGTGTCCTTCGGTTCTTCCGGTTCTTGCTCTTTTAAAAACTCGTCAAAGCTTTTCCCGGTGTCTCGTTCGATTTTTTCTTTTACTCCTTCAATAAATAAATTGTTTTTACTGTAATTATTGTTTTTACAAAATTTTTCTATTATATCCATTTCCTCATTTTTTATATAAAGAGAAACTCTTTTATAAGATTTTTCATTGTATTTTCTTTTTGCTTTAGTTTTAGACTCATTATTTTTATTCACGATGATGCACTTCCTTATTATACTTGCGTTAGTATAATAACATTCATTATTGCCGAATGTCAATTTGTCGTCAAAATACACAAATTAATCACTAACATTAGTATATATATTCAAGCGAAAATTATTGATTTTATACTAACGTTAGTATGTAATATAAGAGTAATCAATCAAAGGATTGAGGAGACCTTGAAAATTGAATAAGCGGCGAACAGTGCGAACCTTCGGCAAGGCTGGAACTTGTGACGATCCCTTAGATGTTACCGATTCAACATAAGGGGCGAGCGAGTACAGGAAACAAGATTTCGGGCGAAAGTTTGCACTGTATAAGTAATGTGTATTGAATAAAGGAGTCAAAAAAATGGAATATTTCAAAAATTGCGATTGTATCGAGGAGCTAAAAAAACAGTATAGGAGCGTATGCTTCAAGTACCATCCGGACATAAACAAAAACCCAGAAGCCGTTCAGATAATGCAAAAAATCAATAGCGAATATGACGCACTATTTGAGAAGTTAAAAAATGTATTTAAAAATCAAAAAGGCGAAATATACACGGACAAAAAACCAGTGTCAGAAGCACCAGAGGACTTCAGAAACATAATAAACGAGTTAATAAAATTAGAGGATCTCACCATTGAATTAATGGAGCGGTGGATTTGGGTATATGGCGACACTAAATCACACAAGGAAACACTGAAAAAGCTTAATTTTAGATGGTGCAGTAAGAAAAAAGCGTGAAGTTGGCATCGCCCCGAAGATGCAACAGTATCAAAGGGAAAGTACACATTAAACGACATTCGGGAAAAATACGGATCAACCACGTATCAAAAAACCAAAGACCAAAACACCAACACCGGGAAAATTGAAGCAAAAGCGAGTTAAAACAAAAGATTACAATGCGGTATGTTAGAGAAAAGCACATTCTAGCATATACTTAACGGATTATAAATGTAAAAGAATAATCAGAGAACGACGCTGTATTGAAAATCTTGAGAGAGAAAATATAACCATTGATAAGGACCACGATAACGGCATATATCTTTGGTTTAATAATGAAATAGTAGCTAAAATATTAAAACAATATAGCACACGTAAAATTGAATTATGCTACAAAGAATTAAAGCCTAAACTAGTGTTTGTATAAGAAGGACATAATCAGCAAGAACAAGAAAAAAATAGGATTTGCGACAATTTGGATTTGAAGAATAATTTTAAAAATTGGGGATTTTTCCCCGCTAGATTAATAATAAAAGAGGAATATTAACAAAAAAACAGGGAGGGATTCCCCTCCCGACTAATTTTAATAAGGAGATTTTAAAATAATGAATAAATTTTTAGGGAAATTAGTAGCGACAAGGGGAGCAAATAA
>CAQJOC010000117.1:1889-3961 GCA_948815685.1 uncultured Eubacteriales bacterium
TACAAATTATGGCGAAGTAATTTTACTTGAAAATTTAAGATATCATCCAGAAGAAGAAGCTAATGATGAAAATTTTGCAAAAGAGGTTCTACAAGCATTATCAGCATATAAAAAGTGGTACGATATATACCACGAAACTAAAAATTGTATCGAAAAACATGATTTTCATAATTTGGAACTTGGGGATTTATCAGTATGTAAAAGTATAGGAAGTTTACATAACAGCTTAATATCAAATATATATTCCTATTTTACGAACAAATATAATATAGACATTAATAAAAATTATGATGAGGACAATGATTTTAATTATAACTATTCAAATAGTACGATAAACACCAATCCACTAGACTATAAAGTATATTTGGATGATATTCTAAGACAGTTAAACGGATTTGACTTTAAAAGTTTATTGATAAAGCAATTAAAAGAGAAAATAAAAGATATTTGTCAAAATAGATATAACAAAGAATGGGGAATCGAGATAAAAGGAAATACAATAAAATTCAACGATTTACTTTCATGGGGATATTGGGGATCAGCTCTTGATAAAATTTTACTGATAGAGTCAGCACTAAGCTGGTTAGAGTTTGGAGAAGAAATGGAAATCCCAGAATTTAATCAAGTAAGGAACCGTTATTCCATGAGATGGGATGAAATAAATCCTTGTATGGAATTAGGCACAAAAAAGATAAAATCTATAAAATTTTTTAAAAATGGCAGAATGGATATAAAATTTTCATCTCCTGAAATTGCACGAAAATTCATATCTGAATGGTGTGGATATCCCTTAATTGATAAAGCATAGAAGGAGAGAAAAAAGTGAAATATAAAATAGAATCTCAAACAATACCTAAAGAATTAAGAACAGATATAAACGAAAAAATCATACATATTATAAGCAATAATTTAGATAAAGAAAAAACCGGAATAACCAAAAACGATATATTTAACAGCTACACCGGCAAAGGCGGACTACATAACTTAAATTATAACGATTACAGCAATTATTATGCTTACAAAAAGGACAAGCAGGAAATTGAACAAGGACAATTTTTTACACCATATCACTCATAGAAGAAAAAGACAAGTTAAAGCAAAAATTATTTTTGGAGAACATAAAAAATGATGATAGCGAGTTTCAATTTAAAGTAAAAAAGTTGGTTTTTGACGTAAAAACAAATCCTAAGACTGAAAAATATCTTGCCGACTGCTTGGAGTATGTGAATCAATATAAGAATCAAAAACAACCTTCTTATATGAACTATGATGAGTGGATAAAAATAAAAATAACAAAATCTGATGTTTTAAGAAAACTGAAAGATACATTAAGGCTGCAAAATCCTCGCAATTCAAAACAAAACAGATTGATTAAAGACAAGTATAATCTACGGCTGAACGATTTAAAAATTCCCATATATAAAGCGGTAACAGATAACTATTATCCATTTGAAAACACTAAATATAAAAAACTAATAGATAAGAAAATAAAACAATATAATGTCCAATCGCTTAATTTTAACGATATGAAACCTGATTTTAAAATAGAAAAATGGCTAAAAGATTTTAAATTAGAGAGCGACAGCGAAACAATAAAACTTAATGAAATACAATTACATGATACAAATTTATTTTTACAGAAACCATATGCGTTCGTACAGTGGGAACAAGGCTCTGGAAAGACTATAACAGGGCTTGCACAAGCTGAATACAGACTAAATCATAATAACATAAGAAATGTATTTATTGTAAGTACGGCAATAGCAATCAAAACTAACTGGAATGATGTTTTAAAGGCATACGGAAAAGACTTTTGCACAATAGAGAAGCTGGGGGACATAAAAGACATTAAAAAAGGTCAATATGTAACCATAACGCTTAATATGCTCTGTAAGTATCACAAGCAAATTAAGAAATATATAAAAATGCAATCACAGAAAGTAATGCTGATACTTGATGAATCAGACAATATAAGCTGCACATCTTCAAAACGCACAAAATCAGTTTTAAACGCTTTTAGAAGAGTAAAATATAAAGTCGTTATGACAGGAAACAAGCACAAAGAATAATAT
>CAQJOC010000118.1:0-3208 GCA_948815685.1 uncultured Eubacteriales bacterium
TTTAGCTGTGCTTATATCCGAACAAATTTTTGATGTGATAGCTTGTTTAATCAAATCAGCAATCTTTTTTTCAGTAAGATATGTCTTTACTCTTGATACAGTATTCATTTTTTCATCAATGTAAATTTCTCTAGGGCATGAACCGGCATTTAGGATATTTGAAAAATGATGAAAGCATTCGGGTACTAATTTTTGAAGTTGTTTTTTCAGCAAATTTATATTCATATTCGTAACCCCTTCTTTCATGTTTTTTCGAGAAATTAACCTGTCAATCTTAAATTGTATTTTTAGTCCTAAAGATTTGCTGTCTAGTGTTAGGGTGTCGACATATTCTTCTGCTGCTCCAAGGCTGTTAAATGAACATTCGTTAATTATAAAGTCAATGTCATTTTTATTGACTGTCTGCAATTTTGTAATATTCGTTCCATCGGAACGCATAATAGTTAAAAACTGCACAACATAATTACCTTTGCCATCAAGAATTACATATCTTTCCATTAGCATACCCCTTTACAATTTAATATAGGAATTATATTATTGTACTTATCCCTTGTCAAATATCACAAAAAATACGTTCTTATCAAAAAAACACTGTCTATAATGATTATACGGATATGCTGTAGATATATGTAATGTATTTCTCTGTTATAGATAAATATATTTTGTGTTTTAGTGCATAAAGAACAATGACTTAAAGAGTATTTTTACAAAAATCAAGTACATTCAAATTGTAAAAATTGCATAGTAGCAGTGCATCTTTTAAGAGAGGTATACCATTTTTAAAATTACATACCCACCAACGTACTTTATATATAATTATATTCAAGTCTTGCTCAATATTTTGAGGAGTAATTTCTAATTTTTTAAGAGATGATTTAAGATTTTTCTTTATCAATAGTCTATCTGTAGAGTTATATTTGCTAATTATATGAAAAAGTATAGATTGATCTGTACTCGGTAAGTTTCCTTTCTCTGAAAGAGAAATAATTTCTGAAATACTAAAATGGTAAAATTCTGCTAATGCTAGTGCGTCTTTTAGAGTCGGAATATTGTTTACGCCCATGTATATCCATTGTTTTACTTTATTGTATTCCATATCTAAATCTTTGCAAACTTCTGTTAGTTTTATACATCTTCTTTTAAGGGCGTTTTTGACGTTTTTTTTAATAACTTTTCTATCCATACTTTCATAGATATGAATTAAATTTAAAAGACCTTCTTGTCTTTTTATTATATCGGTAGGTAACATAAAAAAATCCTTTCTGCGTTCAATTTTTATCATTATTGATTTTAATTTTTGTTCCTATAGGGGGCTGCTTTAACTGTTTTATATCTTTTTTAATTTTTTTGTTTTTCTCTATTCTATCTCTACAATTTTTTCGCCATTCCTTCGCATACTCGTTGTCTGTAGGGGATAGCTTATCTAATATCCTTTTAGGACAGCTACATTCATAAGGTCCACAAGTTTCGTCCATATCTTTATAATTGAAATTAAAATAATCTCTACTATTTCTTTCAGTCAGAAAAACTCCCACCCAAATTGTTTCTTCTCCGGTTTTTTATCTGTAGTTTTATGAGCTGTGTATACTACGTTTCCAACCTGGGCACTATCTAAAATCTCAACTTTTATTTTTTCAGTTTCCCATCTTCCAAATTCTTCAGCTATTATTTGTTTGTTGCTTTTTGACAAATCTGCATTTATTTCTGTCCATCCCATTTTTATATTATCCTTTCATATTTTAATTTTAAGTTTTTATTTATAGTCTTCTTGTTTATAATTTTTCATCCAATCTGTAAGAATTTCCCTTGCTGTTTCCATATCTAGGTCAAATTCTTGCATTAAATATTGTCCGGCTCCGTACATATTAGTTTTTCCACTACGTCTTAATCTTTCTAAAAATAGGTAATATTTATTGTCAGTTATAATAAAAGTCTCCTTATTTGAACAAATTTAAAATTATTTAATTTTTAGGGAGAGCGGCTGTTAGCTCTCCCATTAATCCTTACATTACCAGGAAATCGGATAAGCTTTCTACTTCAGGAGTGAATATAATATTTAAAAAATTTAATGAGAAAATTCACCCTCACAAACTTAGATATTGGTTTTGCAGTAATGGTGTTAAGAATAATATGAGGATTGAGGAAGTGACTTACATAGCTGGGCATGCATCACTTAACACTACTGCACTATATATTCATCCAAGTAAAGAGGATATGAAAAAAAGTCTGAATAATTTTATAGAATTTTGCTTTCTAATACGCAACTAAAATAGGGTTTCAACAGTATAGTGAAGCCTTATTTTTTTAGGAGTGATAAAGAAGTGACAGAACAGAACTTTAAATATAGAACAGATCCATTGTTTCTTAGGAATCAATTTTATGGCATAGGAAAATATGGTATGCCTCTGATACCTAAGTTTGAAAGTAGGGAAGGAGATTTTGAAGATCTTAGACTTATAGGGTTTGATGTGGCTAAAACAGAAAAAGATGAACATTTTGATAGGATGGTACATTTCTTTTTATATGATTATAAATTTGAATGTTTTTGGGGAAAATCAGAAAATTATATTGGCAAACTAAAAAAATACAAAGCGGTTTTAGCACCTGACTTTAGTATGTATATTGAAATGGCGAATCCTCTTAAGATATACAATACTTTCCGTAATCGTTGGTGCGGAGCTTATCTTGCCTCAAAAGGAATAAGAGTAATTCCAACAGTTAATTGGGGACTTAAAGAAACGTTTGATTTTTGTTTTGAAGGCATAGAAAAAGGTTCTACAGTAGCAGTTTCAACCTATATGGTTTCAAAGCATAACAACCATGCATACCAAAAAGAATTTTTTATGGCAGGATATAATGAAATGTTAAAGCGGATAGAGCCAGAGGTTATAATATGCTATAATACTCCTTTCCCAGAGATGGAGGGAAATATCATTTTTGTAGATTATGAGCTTAGTTCATGGAGACATATGAACGAAGATATTTCTCAAAGTTATTCTCCGTATTTAAAATATATATGTGGTGAAGAAAAATGGCCGGAAAATTGTGATATAATAAGAAAAGTAGGCTATGTGATTCCGGATGTTGAAAAGGGGTCAGGTAGTGCATATGGGGGAAAGTGGATTCCTAAAAAGGAAGATGATGAGAGGTTTTTGGGTGAACCAGGTTCAATTAATAGGACATGGTGTGAAGGAAAAAAAGGTGGATA
>CAQJOC010000118.1:3218-3575 GCA_948815685.1 uncultured Eubacteriales bacterium
GTAGGGCAACTAAGGAAAGGCATCTTACTGACCATGGGAGACCATGGGCACATACTGATCCACATGATCACACTATAGAATGGGATCAAAATACAGGAGCACCAAGACCATCATCGCCAATTAATTATCCGGATGGAGCACCGGAATTTAAAAGTTACGAAGGAGTAGCTAATATGAATAATGGAAATGTACCAAATGATGAATACTTTGAAGAAAATAGATTTAAGACAATAAATGAATTTAAATGGGCAATGAGTTCTAATAGCGAAGTAGAGTTTGAATGGGAAAATAAAATTTATGGAATAGTATCGGATCCTAATGGTATAGCAATATATGAAGCTAATAAACAGGAAACTG
>CAQJOC010000118.1:3585-3824 GCA_948815685.1 uncultured Eubacteriales bacterium
AGAGTATATGTTAGGAGAATGCCGCTTGCGTGATGTAATTACTAAGGTGAGAGTATGGAGTAGAACAATATAAGTGCACAGGGGCACCTCGACCATCTTCACCAATAAATTATCCTGATGGGGTACCAGAATTTAAGAATTTTAAAGGAGTGAATACTATGTGTAAAGAAATATTTTTGAACAGCAATAGCATTGAAGAAAATAAGTTTGAAACAATAAGTGATTTTAAATGGTGTGTG
>CAQJOC010000119.1:0-3477 GCA_948815685.1 uncultured Eubacteriales bacterium
AGTTATTTGAAAATTGCTTTTTTATAAATTTTTTTACCTTTTTTAATTATACATCCTGCTTTTAACATATCTTTTCCGATTGATACATCTATACTTTCTATTTTTCGACCATCAACTGAAATGCCACCCTGTAAAATAAGCCTTCTGGCTTCTCCTTTTGAAGAAGCGATATCCATTTTTACCAACAAATCTATTATGTTGATATGTGCATTAGTCAAGTCGTTTTCGCTGATATTGCAAGTTGGCATATCATCTGATTTTGAGACACAAGAAAAGACAGCCTTTGCGGTATTTTGAGCTTTTTGTGCCTCTTGCTCTCCGTGAACAATTTTGGTTACTTCAAAGGCAAGTACCTCTTTTGCATCGTTTATTTCTTTACCATTAAGGTTTTCAAATGTTTTAATTTTATCTAAAGGTAAAAAGGTAAGTATTTTCATACATTTAATAACATCTTTATCATCCACGTTTCGCCAATATTGATAAAAATCATAAGGACTTGTTTTTTCTGGATCTATCCATAGTGCACCTTTTTCGGTTTTTCCCATTTTTTTTCCGTCACTTTTTGTTAAAAGGACAAATGTAAGCCCGAAAACTTCTTTACGCTCAATTTTACGTACTAACTCAACGCCGCCTATTATATTGCTCCACTGGTCATCTCCTCCCAGCTGAAGTTGGCACTTGTATTCTCGGCTTAAGTGGAGAAAATCATAACTTTGCATTATCATATAATTGAGTTCAAAAAAAGTTAAACCTGTTTCAAGGCGACTTTTATAGCATTGCGCGGCAAGCATTTTGTTTACAGAAAAATGCACACCAATTCGCCTTAAAAAATCTATGTAATTAAGATTTCCTAACCAGTTTCCATTGTTTAAAATAATGGCATGATTCGGAGTACTTTCGGAAAAATCTAAAAATTTTTCAGCTTGTTTTTTAAAACAGGCTATATTATGATTAATTTGGTCTGATGTGAGCATTTTTCTCATATCTGTTTTACCGGAAGGGTCACCAATCATAGCAGTTCCACCGCCGAAAAGAACTATTGGAGTATGTCCGGCTTTTTGCAGTCTTGACATTGTCAACAATTGAACCAAGTGACCGACGTGAAGGCAGTCCGCTGTTGGGTCAAAGCCTACGTAAAAGGTAACCTTATGATTGTTTAAGATATCTTTAACTTTTTCACTGTCAGTAGTTTGTGCGATTAAATTTCTATGTTCCAACTCATCATAAATGCCCAAGTTCAACGTCCTCCACTTTGTTTACAGATTATTAACAATAAGTGTTTTGAAGAAAATGTTAAAGAGATAAAGAGATAGAGAGATAGAGAAATAAAAAATAAAAATTTTGTTGAAAGACTAAACACACATGAGGTAAGTACGTAAATTTTATGCAATTGATTTAAAAAAACAGTTTAATTTTCTTTATTATTTTATATCTTCTATATGCAAATAAGAATAAAATTGCTTGACACTTACTTTAAATATGGCTTATAATAGTATACTGCACTGTAAATATTGCCAAATATCAACATGAGTTTAATGATATCACTGTTTTGTTTAAAAATCAAGTAAATTTTTATTGATACATTTTACTTTAAGAAGGAACAAAAGGAACCGAAAAGGAAAAAGGGAAATATTTGGCAGAGTTTTGTTTTTTGTTTTTAAGCTTTTACTTTTTTTACATTTTTAGTGTATTCAATAAGATATCTGAAAATGTTTTTGGCTTAAAGACTGAAAATTTTATTTTGTATTTATAGAGGTCAGGGGAGGATTTTAAGTGTGTTTATTTAGTGATTAAGAGCTTTATAGCTAGGAGCTTGAGAGAAAAATGAATAGGAGTGTTTTTAATCTATGGTTGATGTTAAACCGATTAAACTTGGAAAAACTACGCGGATGAGCTTCTCTAAAATAGATGAAGTTATTAAAATGCCGAATTTGATAGAAGTTCAGAAAAATTCTTATAGTTGGTTTTTGGCTGAAGGGCTTAGGGAAGTTTTCAAAGAGGTATCGGGGATAACGGACTATACCGGAAATCTTATTCTTGATTTTACGGATTACACTCTTGATATAGAACATCCTGATTACAGTGTCGAGGAATGTAAGGAGAGAGAGACGACGTATGCGGCACCGCTTCGGGTAAAGGCAAGGCTTTTAAATCGTGAAAACGGAGAAATTAAAGAATCTGATGTTTTTGTAGGCGATTTTCCTTTAATGACAGAAAGTGGCACATTTATTATAAATGGCAGTGAACGAGTTATAGTTTCACAGCTGGTAAGGTCCCCCGGAGTATATTTTAAGATGGAACACGATAAAACGGGAAAAGAACTCTTTAGTGCAACAGTTATCCCAAATCGTGGGGCATGGCTTGAATATGAAAATGATGCCAATGATGTATTTTATGTAAGAATAGATAAAAACAGACGTATTCCGATAACCACATTTATAAGGGCTTTAGGTCTTGGTTCGGATTCAGAGATATTGGAATATTTTGGGGAAGATGAGCAAATTTTAGCTACGATAGAAAAAGATACTTGCAAGAATTCGGAAGAAGCCTTATTTGAAATATATAGAAAATTAAGACCGGGAGAACCTCCAACTATCGAAAGTGCACAGTCTCATATAAATTCTTTGCTTTTTAATGCAAGAAGATATGATTTATCCAGAGTCGGGAGATATAAATATAATAAAAAGCTGGACTTAGTCGGTAGGCTGAAAGGACAGAAACTTAGCAGACCGATTCCCCATCCTTTAACAGGAGAAATTATTGCCGACATAGATGAGGTAATAACAAAAGAGAAAGCGGAAGAACTTGAAAATTGCGGAGTTTGCACGGCATATATTTATTGTGAAGACAAAGAAATTAAAATTATATCAAACGGTATGGTAGATATAAATGAATTTGTGAATTTTGATGCCAGAAAAGAATGTGGAATAAAAGAAAGAGTCAGATTTAGCGTTTTAAATGAAATTTTGGAAACCGAAGCTTCTGAAAAAGAAATTAAGTCTATGATTAGGGAAAGAATAGAAGAATTAATTCCGAGACATATAATAATCGATGATATTTTTGCATCGATAAATTATATGAATTGTCTTGCCCATGGGATAGGAATCATAGATGACATAGACCATTTAGGAAACCGAAGAATCCGTTCGGTCGGTGAACTTTTGCAAAATCAATTCAGAATAGGTTTTTCAAGGCTTGAAAGAGTTATAAGAGAGAGAATGACACTTCAGGCACAAGATTTAGAGGTAATAACACCTCATGCACTGATTAATATTAGACCGATTGTTGCTGCGATAAAAGAATTTTTTGGATCTTCTCCGTTATCGCAGTTCATGGATCAGACAAACCCACTTTCCGAGCTTACACATAAGCGACGTTTATCCGCACTTGGCCCCGGAGGACTTTCAAGAGATAGAGCCGGATTTGAGGTAAGAGACGTGCATTACAGCCATTATGGCAGGATGTGTCCGATTGAAA
>CAQJOC010000119.1:3487-3769 GCA_948815685.1 uncultured Eubacteriales bacterium
GGTCCGAATATAGGCTTGATTTCTTATCTTGCGACTTTTGCTCGAATTAATGAATATGGTTTTATTGAAACACCGTTTAGACGTGTAGATAAAGAAACAGGGATTGTAACCTCTGAAGTAAGTTATATGACAGCGGATGAGGAAGATGATTATATAGTAGCACAGGCTAATGAACCACTGGATGAAAAGGGGCGGTTTGCAAATCCGAAAGTAAATGGTAGATATCGTGACCAATTTGTGGAAGTGGAAAGAGAACGTGCCGATTTTATGGATGTTTCTCCG
>CAQJOC010000120.1 GCA_948815685.1 uncultured Eubacteriales bacterium
AGGGTAGCAAGTAACAGATGCATGGCTGCCAGGCCAATAAAAGAGCCACTTGTGGATTGCCAGTAGTATTAGGGCTATGCCCGAAACTGAAATACCACCTGCTTTGGGGGTGGATCCTTATTGCATTTAGGAAATTATTGATGTGTATTATGAGGTGTTTCCTTAAATTTATATTTTTTCGTTTTAGGACAGGTCTATTTTTTACTTGACTTTAGTTTTACCATATGATATAAGATAATATAGAGTAAGATAAGCTTATGTTTAGATTATTTTGACTAAATATAAAAAATTTTTATTCTTTTTATATTTTTTGATTTTAATGCTGATTATTCATTTATATTGGGGGTATAGCTCAGCTGGGAGAGCGCTTGAATGGCATTCAAGAGGTCAGCGGTTCGATCCCGCTTATCTCCACCAAGTGACCCTTATACGAACCACTGGTTTCGTGTAAGGGTATTTCTATTTTAGATTCTTGTGCGTTGCATAGAATATAAAGTTTATCTTGAAAAAGGTAAACTTTACTTATAAATGTATCAATTAAAGCTTGACGAAATTTTATATCAGTTATATCTCCGTCAAGAAATTTTTTAAAGAAGAATTTAACCTGTTCAAATTGAAGTTTAGGTCTTAAAATTTTTTCTCTTGCAATTTGTGCTTCCAAATTTTGTTTTTCTAGTTGCCTTTTTTCAATTTGGGCTGAAATAATATCAACTGCTTTTCCAACTTCAAGAGCTTTAATTAAATTTTGGGTTGCCGTTTCATTTTCTTTCACTAATTTTTTAAGTCTTGTGAGAGTATCAGTGTTGCTTTCTTTTTCTGAAAGGTTACAAATATTAGTGGCGATTTGGTCAATTTTTTCATCTGTTAGAATTGTCATAATTGTTTTTATAACTAATTCTTCTATCTGAGATTTTTTGACAGGCTTTAACGTGCATTTTTTCTTTCTGTTACTACTGCATTGATAATATTGATGAACCTTTCCGTTTCTAGATGTTCCGCTAACACCAACTATAGAAGCTTCACAATGCCCACAAAATATTTTAGTAGAAAGTAAATACATTTCTTCCTTAGCTTTTGCTCTTGCAGGAGCTTTTTTGTTTTTCTCTAATTTTATTTGTGCTTGTCGAAAGGTTTCATCATCAATAATTTTTGGTAGACTATCCGCCCTTTCTATCCCTTTATAAGTGTAAACTCCAATATATTTTTTGTTAGTAAGAATACGCCTGATGGAATTTTTACCAAATTCATTACCAAGTGCAGTTTTAACGTTGTTTTCGTTAAGATACCTTATAATTTGTGCCATAGTGTTCCCTGCAATATACATTTCAAAAATTTTCTTTACAATAGGGGCAACTTCTTCATCAACAACATAACGCTTATCTTTGATTTTATATCCCAAAATTTTCATTCCTCCGATAGCCAGTCCTTTTTCAGCATTGATACTCATACCACGTTTGATCTTTTGTGAAAGCTCAACACTATAATATTCAGCCATTCCTTCAAGCACAGCTTCCATCAAAATTCCACTGGCGTCATCTGAGATATTTTCTTTAGCTGAAAGTACACGTACGCCATATTTTTTAAGTTTTGATTTATATATTGCTGAATCATAACGATTTCTTGCAAATCGGTCAAGTTGATAAACTAAAACCCCTTCAAACTGACGTTTGGCACTGTCTGAAATCATACGTTGAAATTCCAAGCGATTTTCCGCTTCTTTACCGGAAATTGCACGGTCAATGTACTCTGCTATAATTTTATATCCTTTTTGTTTCGCAAACTCATAGCAAACTTTGAGCTGCCCCTCAATGGATTGTTCATTTTGAGAATGAGAGCTAAATCTCGCATAAATAACAACATTCATTAGTTTTTGTTCTCCTTTTCTTCAGATAAAATTTCAAGTAAAGCTTTTTTTAAACGTCCATTCATTAAAGACTTTGGATCGAAGCACATTTCAATAAACTCTTTTAAATTTTCACTTTGATTGGAAATTTCTTCTATAGCTTTAGGTTTATGCTCAAAAAGTTTTCCTTGGGGGTTATCGGTACGCCCAAAAATATAATCAAGCGAAACATCAAAATAGTCCGCATACCATAAAAGAGTTTTCGCCGAAGGGTCAGCAACGTCGTTTTCATAACGAAAAACACTGGTTTGGTTTATTCCAATTTTTTTAGCAATCTTGTTTTGAGAAAGGCTAATTCCTTCACGTAACTCTCGAAGCCTTTTAGAAATAATTTTCATAAATATCACCTCATTAAAAATTTGTATTTATAGTTTAATACATAAAAGCATACAAAGTCAATGCTTTTATAGAATTGAAATTTATATTATTGCATCTAACAAAAAGGTTAGGTGTTTTTTATGTTCAAAAACAAAGTTAAAGGAGAAATAAAAATGCTAATCACAAATGAAATGCTCTTGTTTTTCTTAATAACAATCTTATTCATAAATCAAATAATAATCATTCTAGAAAAAGAAAGGCTGGGAAACAGAATAACAGCAATTTTAAAAATCATACACAAAAAGCCATTAACAAAAAAGGAAACAGAATATATTAGAAAATCCAGATGATAGAGCTTACTTAGAGCCGCCAGATAATGAATCTATTATCATATAATATTAAAAAAATTTATTTATAAAAAACTATAAAACAACTAAAATTCGTAAAAATGTTCAAGTCAGAAAACGTCAATAAAAAATAATAATCAATATTTATTTTTAGAGTTTTATTTATCTTTAGACGAAATAAAACTTTTTTGTAACTCTAAAAGTCCATTAGCTATGGATAAAAGATATGTTTTCGCTTTATCAGTTAGATTGCCAAAAATGAGCATTAATTCTTTGTCATAAGGAGAAGCAAGAAACATATTACCTTCTCCTGTTTTAATCCAATTCTCTGAAACGCCAAAAACGGAGCATATTACTTTAATATTCTTGTTTGATAGAGGATTAATCCCGCTTTCTATCATAGAATACGAGGTTTGAGAAAGCCCTATTTTTTTAGAAAAATCTCTTTGATTTAATTCTAATACCTTTCGCAGTTGTCTAAGTCTATCTAACATTTTATCCCCCCTAACATATATCCATTATAGCACAATTTAAAAAATAAATCAAAAAAATATAAAAAAATTAATCAAAACTATTGACCTTTGATTAATTTTATGATATAATAATGATTATAAAGTTAATCAAAAAGGAAGTGAATGATAATGAGAAAAGCTAAAACAATCTGGTGTTACTTAGATGAAAAAAGGCATTGTGACGTAGTTAAATGGGCACTAGCGGCGAATGTAAGTGTAAAAGAAGCTAAAGAAATTCTTGTTAAGCAGTATCCTGATTTAAAGGTTAAATTTAAAATTCAGTAATAAATGAGTTAAAAAAATGTATGACGTACCCGAACCAAGAGATTATTTAGAGCCAAGAGAGGGCAACACAGTAGGATACTGTGCCGAGTGTGGACAAGATATTTATGCAGGTGAGGATATATGGGAAATCAAAGGAGAGTGGTATTGCGAATATTGCATAGACAGTTTTAGAAATGAAGCTGAAAATAAGAACTATTTTGAAGATGCCATTTAAAGCAAAAAGTTCCAAGCTAAGGAAGCTTAGAACAAAAAATTTAAGGGGTGCAAGAGTAGTATGGAAATCAAAGTATTATGTGACAGATGTTTTAAAGATGTGATGAAAGACGAAGTTTTATATAAATTAGGAAGTGCCGTTTATTGCAAGGATTGTCATTCAGAAAT
>CAQJOC010000121.1 GCA_948815685.1 uncultured Eubacteriales bacterium
TTTTTAAAAGTCCAAGTTCTTCCAAAACAGTCATTGTATACTGAGCTACAATCGATTCGTCATTTTTCGCCAAAGGGACATAGCTGTCAACAGGTTTTTCCGTAATAACCACTCCGGCGGCATGAGTAGATGCATGACGAGGCATTCCCTCAATTTTCCTTGCCATATCTATAAAGTTTTTCATTTTATCGTCATTTTCATAGATTTGTTTCAATTCATTGGATATATTGAGTGCTTTATCCAATGTCATGCCAAGCTCTGATGGGATAAGTTTCGAAATTCTATCGGTAGTCGCATAAGGAATTGCAAGAGCTCTTCCGACATCTTTTATCGCACCTTTAGCCGCCATTGTCCCGAAAGTGATTATTTGAGAAACTTTATCTTTTCCGTATTTTTTTATTACGTAATTTATAACCTCTTGTCTTCTTTCATAACAAAAATCTACATCAAAATCCGGCATACTTACACGTTCCGGATTTAAAAATCTTTCAAATATTAAATTATATTTAAGAGGATCAATTCCCGTTATTCCTATACAATATGCAGCCAAACTTCCAGCTCCCGACCCTCTTCCCGGCCCTACCGGAATTCCGGATTTTTTTGCGTATTGCACAAAATCTTGAACTATCAAATAATAATCCACATATCCCATGGAATTTATTGTTGAAAGTTCATACTCAAGACGGTCTATTACCGATTTATCCGGATTTTCTCCGTAATTTCTGTAAAGTCCCTCATAGCATTTTTCTTTGAAATATTCAAAATGATTTTTTCCTTCGGGAACTTCAAAATGAGGAAGTTTTGTCTTGCCAAATTCAATTTCAACATTACAAAGGTCAGCAATTTTTTGAGTATTTTCAACAGCTTCGGGGTATCCGTCAAAAAGTTCTCGCATTTCTTTTTCACTTTTTACGTAAAACTGGTCAGATGAAAATTCAAAAGAATCAGGGTCATTAACAGTGTGATTGGTTTGTATACATAAAAGGACTTTATGCATATATGCGTCTTCGCTGTTTAAATAATGGCAATCATTTGTTGCCACAATGGGAATACCTGTTTCTTCGGATATTTTTGCAATCAAAGGGATTATATGTTTCTGCTCCGGAATTCCATGATTCTGAATTTCAAGATAAAAATTGTCTTTTCCAAAAATTTCTCTGTATTCTTCCGCTGTTTTTTTTGCTGTCAAATAATCATTTTTTAGCAACAGTTCGGGAATTTCTCCCGCCAAACATGCAGATAATGCAATAAGCCCTTTACTGTATTTTCTCAATAAATCTTTATCAACTCTCGGTTTTCCATAAAATCCAGAAACCCAGGCTTCGGAAACAATCTTTATCAAATTTTGGTACCCTTCGTTGTTTTTACATAATAAAACAAGGTGAAAACTGTTTCTGTCAAACTCATGGATTCGGTCAAATCTCGTCCTTCTCGCAAGGTATACCTCACATCCGATTATGGGCTTTATTCCTTCCTTTTTGGCTTGTTTATAAAAATCTATAACCCCATACATAACACCATGGTCAGTGACAGCAACCGATGTTTGCCCCAATGCTTTAACCTTTTTTATCAGTTCTTTTATTTTACATGCACCATCCAGCAGACTATATTCACTGTGAAGGTGAAGGTGAGTAAACCCCGACATTGTCTTTCTCCCTTTCTTTTTCCTTTTCCTTTTCTTTTTCCGAATTTTTGGGATTCAGCTGTTTGACCGTTTCCCTTGCAATCATTAATTCTTCATTTGTCGATATAACAAATACTTTGATTTTAGAGCTTTTATCTGAAATTTCTCCCGTTTCGCCCAGAATTTTTTCTTTATTCAGAGTCTTATCTATCTTTAATCCCATAAACGAAAGACTCTCACAGATAACTTCTCTGTGAATCCATTGATTTTCACCTATTCCCGCTGTAAATATCAAAGCGTCGAGACCATTCATAGCCGCTGAATAAGCCCCTATATATTTTATAATTTGATAGTCCATCATATCATGTGCCAAAATTGCCCTATCGTTACCGCTTTTTATCGATTTCATAATCTCTCTGTCATCATTAGATACTCCGGATATTCCCAAAAGACCCGATTTTTTATTTAAAATTTCATTTATTTCTTTCGGCTTTAGTTTCTCTTTTTCTTCGATAAAAGTTATAACAGATGAATCTAAAGCACCACATCTTGTGCCCATTATTACCCCATCAAGAGGGGTAAATCCCATGCTTGTATCTATGGCTTTACCTTTATTAACCGCAGTAATCGAAGACCCATTCCCTAAATGACACGAAATGATTTTCAAATTTTTTATGTCTTCATTCATTATTTTTGCACATTCCCGGCTCACAAATTTGTGAGATGTTCCATGAAAACCATACTTTCTTATACCGTATTTTTTATGATATTCATATGGTATCCCGTACATATATGCCTTTGGTGGCATATCAAAATAAAATGAAGTATCAAACACCGCAACCTGTGGAATAGAGTTTCCAAAAAGCTTTCGGCATAAAAAAATAACATTTAAACCGGCTTGATTATGAAGTGGTGCAAGTTCTGTCAGTTCTTGTATTTTTTTTATTACATCTTCATCTATTAATCGTGCATTTTTAAAATATTTTCCGCCGTGAACGATTCTGTGACCTATCGCAGAAATTTCGCTTAAATCTTTCAGCTTTATTGTGTTCTCTTCAAAAGTTTTATCAAAATTTTTACCTAAAAGCAAATTTTTTATAAAATCAAAAGCCTCTTTATGATTATTTAAATATATATTTTTTTCTTTTATACTTTTTTGAGCTGTTTTCCATTTTATAAAAGAACTTTTTGAGCCGATTTTTTCACAGCTTCCTTTTATTAAAACCTTTTCATTCTTCATTTCTGTAAGTTCAAATTTTAAAGATGAACTTCCAGCATTGAGCAAAAGTATTTTCAAAATTTTCACCGCCCAAAATACATATCTCTAGGAGTTAATGATATTATATCCAATTCACATGATAAATGTCATTAAATTTGTTAATGCATAACGGCGGAAGTACGCTTTTCTTTTAAATATGTAGCTTCTAAGTCGGCAATATGCATTTTCACGGCAAGAGGAAATTTATCAAATGCCAAACTCATCGCAAATCCTCCACTCTTTGCCGATTCGTCAAATCCTCCCATATGCCATCTTATCGCCATTGCTTCAGAAGTTTTTAGTCTCATAAATCGCTCAATTAAAAATACCGATTTCTCACCATGTCCGTAAGGGAAAGCGTCTTCTACTTGATAAAAGGGCTGTTTTTCCCATATACCCGTAATTTCATTTTTTACATTTTTTGTTGAAATTTTATAAAACTGTGCTTTACATAAATCATGCAAAAGTGCACAAATCGTAAAACTCTCAAGACTATCTGTTTTATCGTCAAAATATCTATCTACTAAAACTTTGTAAACATTTAAACTGTGCATTACAAGTCCGCCTTCGCATGCACAATGAAATTTCGTACTCGCCGGGGCTGTGAAAAAGTCTGTACCGGAAATCCATTTTAAAAGCTCTTCAGACCCAACTCTGGATATATTTTTTTTATAAATCTCAATAAATTCATCTTTAACAGAATTATTTGTAACAACCTTTAAATCCATTAACAATCATCATCTTTCTTTACGAACGTAATTTTATTCCTGCACTAATCAAACATCCAATCGGGACCAATACACCTCCGACTAAAAGTGCCTCCGCACCTCCATATATAACCTTTCCCAAAGGGGG
>CAQJOC010000122.1 GCA_948815685.1 uncultured Eubacteriales bacterium
GAAAAATATACTTTATTGTTTTCCTCACTATAGCTTACAAATTTATTTACTGTGCCACAAAATAATACAGCGACGAAATAAAATTGCATCTGATGCTTTGTATAGTAGAATAACTCTTGGGATTCTCTTTGATGATAATAGAGTCTGGGGCACAGTTCAAACGTTGCCAATTCATCAAGAGTATAATTTGACTTGCTTTTTATTATTTTATTAGGGATTCTTGATTTACTGAAATTTAAATTAGATTTTGATTCCGTATGATTCACACTTTCAAGGATATTATCTATCCCAAAGGCTAAGCATATATCTCTTATATAAATTGAGGGAGATTTCTTTTTATTATCTTCTTTGTCTGTCCTTGTAATGATAAGTTCTTCTTGAGTATAATCTAGTACATTTTTAAAAAGATATTGTTCAAATAAGCAGTGGACATCTTCCCCAAAAAGATCAGAAGGTCTTTTGCATATACCATACTTGTTGGAGGTCAAAATGTTTATTACTTCCTCACTATTAAAAGGGAAGTCCTTTATATATTTTCTTGGGTAATTATCTATTTCATTCATAGGGAAAAAGCAGGTTTTAAATTTTTTCATATTTTCTAAATTAACAACATTTAGTATTAACTTACTTTTACTTTTGAGTTCTATATTATTTTCAATATCCTTTATCATAGTACGAATATTTTTGGCAAAATACGTGGTACTTATGTTGTTAATAATAGAGCTATCCATTTTATTTAAGGCACGTAAAAGAATTGATATTATGAATTTTTCTGTTTGCTCCTCTTCATGTACTTCCATTTTTGTATTTCCTAATAGCGGGTTTTTCAGAGCATTGACGTGATCTTTTATTCCCCCAGAAATTCTTTCTAGCTTCTCAATTAATAAGCTAAGAGATGTAAGAAGGTCCTTTATGAAATTTAGTGATTCTATGTTTACCTTTCTCAAAGGATGGTATTTTAACAGCGGGTCAGCAAGGGATTTGTTTTTAAAAGATATAAGTGTATTAAGAGTGTCTATCCAAGAAGAGATAGAATCATTATCCTTGAAAAATATTTCAATACATTTAAAAGCTTCTAAGTACTGGTCCCATTTCACACCATCATTAACGTTGTGTTGCCAATTAGAGCTTAGAATATTTTTAAATCTATTAATATTTATTCCATCTAAAAGAATAGAGTATATTTCCAATATATACTGTACCGCTGGATATGAAGCCAAAGGTCTAAAAAAGTTTCTCCCTAATTTTATTCCCTCAAAAGCTTCTTCAAACAGCAAAGATTTCTCTTGATACGAGAGACACTTACCGCTTTGGAATTTTATTTCAAGAGATAAAAAGTCGTTTTTTCTATAGTAAACTCTTTTAAAATCGGGGATTATTTTATCTTTAAATTTTATATTGTCAATATATTCTTCTCCTTTAAAAATAAATACACCTATATCTTTTAAAATAGCGGATACTCTTTCTTCATATCCGTCTTTTGTAACGATAAGTGCAATATCATTAGATAAACACGTTTTTATTTTGTCTTCATCATCTTTACACGTTTTTTCAAGTTTAGAACTTATCTCTTGAACTATGAATTGCCATTCAAGCTCTCTGTTTGAAAAGGGCTGAATGATTTTTATAGTTTCATCTTTAATATGATTATGTTTTTCGATTATAGACTTTATTTTAAATATATTAGGGTATTCGTTTTTAAGTAAATTGATCGATGTAAGACTATTATTTTCAGGAGTATTAGACTTAGGTGCAATATAAGGCTGTTTTAAATCATTAAATAAAGTTTTAAATATGTGCTCAGTTAAATATTTATCTGTTATTTTGTTGTTTAGTTTAGCAGTAAGGTATACTTTTTTAGAAAGATTAGCGGAAACTTGAATAATATATTTTTGCATATCTGTAAAAAACAAAAATCCATCTAAAATAATAGTACCTGTTTCTGAGAGTATCTGGTTTATTGAGTCTTTAGTCATTGTCCCTACAGATTTTATATTTTTCTCTATATTAATGTCTGTCCCTAAAATCTGATTAGTCCGGTGTGATATGTTTTCACTTTCCAGCTCATCCATGACCGTATTAAATTCTTTACATACATTAAATAAATTGTACTCAAAATCAGAGTAATCGTTTTTTATTAGCTCAAGACATGTGTTAGAAATGGCTATATTGTGGAATCTAAGAAATTCGCAGAGCTTAAATATTTTATATCTCATAGAATCCATTAAGCTATGAGTATCCTTGTTGCTAAAAAGATAATCTATAACTTTTTTGAGAATATATCTTTGGTCGCCTATCTTTATACATAATTTATTTTGATATATCTCATTTTGAATATTTTTAATAAACTCAGAAAACGTTTGAATATTCACTTTAGTGCTATAATATGGAATTAACTCACTCTCTGAAATGCGTAATTCTTTCACACTTTGAGTAGCACATAAATGTATTACATTTTCTGAGCTTAAATAAATGTTTTTAAGCTTTTGGGATAATTCATTTTCACTTAAATCTTTACTACTTATTATTTCAATAGCCATTTTTACCATCCTAACTATTGTTGTATATGTATATTAATGTTTTTTCTAGTTCCTTTATTTCTTGAATGCTACTAAAATAAGATAAACTAAACCGAACGGACCCTAGAGGGAACGTACCCATCGCCTGATGAGCTAGAGGAGAACAATGTAGCCCTGTTCTGACAGCTATTTTTCTTTCTTTTAATATTTTCCCGATTTCATCGGGAGAATAGCTTTCAAATATACAAGAAATGATTCCTATTCCACTGTTATTTCCTATGATTTTAATGTTGCTAAACTGATTAAGACATTGTACTAATTCCGATTTAAGTTTGGATTCTTTATCCCTAATTTTTTTAGTGGTAATTTTTTTTATCCATTTAAGTGAAACGTATAATCCGGCTACTGACAAAGTGTTTAAGCTTCCGGCTTCAAGTCTTTCTGGTATAGAGTTTGGCATATCTTTTTCTTGAGATAAAATTCCTGTACCACCATAGTATAGCGGAGAAAGAGTACTATTATCTTTCATTACTATACCCGATATTCCGAACGGTGCATAGAGTGTTTTATGACCTGCAAAAATCAGATAGTCAATAGAATTATCATACATATCTATGTCTAACAATCCGGCAGTTTGGGCACAATCCAAAACAGTAGTACACTCAAATTTTTTAGCTAAGGGAATTATCTTTTCTATAGGAGAAACAATTCCAAAAGCATTACTCGCATGAGACATTACTAAAACATCCGGGGTTTTAATATTAAACTGTGCTTGTATACTGTCAATATCATATTCAAAGCTATTAATTGACATTTTTAGAGTGATTATATCAAAATTGTATTTTTTTTGCAAATAATATAGTGTACGTAACACAGCATTATGCTCAAAAGGTGTTATATAAATGTTTTTAATATTTTTATATGAAAGTCCCTGAAGTACAGTATTAATTGATATGGTAGCAGAGGGAGTAAACACTACTCGGTAATTTGGATTGCAGTTAAATAAATTCAGTAGCATTTGCCTTGTCTGCGTTACAATATTTTGTATGCCAGATAAATCATCATAATTTCCCCTGCTTATGTTAAATGCGGAATTTCGATTAAATTTATCCATAAAATCATAAACTTCATCAGGCTTGGGGAAAGTAGTTGCAGCGTTATCAAAATATATCATAATTTTTTATTCACCTGCACTTCATCTAAAAGATT
>CAQJOC010000123.1:0-1992 GCA_948815685.1 uncultured Eubacteriales bacterium
TTCATACCGGAACCCTATTGGCAGTAATTGCGTTTTATCACAAAAAAATACTTGCCTTGATTAAAGCTTTTTTTGGCATAGTCAAAGACATATTAAAGGGAGAATTCAGATTAAGAAAACTTTCTGGAGATAAAAATTTTACGGCTATGATAATAATGGGGCTATTGCCCTTGTTTTTGTTGTTTTTACCTATAGCCCCCGGGAAAATGAGTATAAAAGATTTAGCTGAAAATCTCTCTGATGGAAGTTATATAATAATACCGGGCATATTTTTACTTATTACAAGTTTACTGCTAAGTATTGGTGTAAAGTCGTACAAAATGAATGCGAAAAATGAAATAGAAAAAAAGTCAGGCAAAGTCTTTACAAAGGATAAAAAGAGTTATATAAGCGTTTGTGATGCACTGTTAATTGGATTTACTCAGTTTTTAGCTGCGGTTTTCCCGGGGCTTTCCAGATCAGGAAGTACACTTTCAGTCGGTCTTATGAGAGGAATAAATAAAAAAACCGCCCTAGAATACTCTTTTATACTGGGAATTCCGGCGGTATTCGCAGCAACGCTTCTCGAACTTAAGGAAGCGATCCAGAGTGGTGCAATTTATGATATCGATATGGTGCCTGTGGTGGTTGGTATGCTTGTCTCAGCTATCGTTGGATTCATGGCAATAAAATTATTTAAATGGCTCTTAAATACGGATAAAATGAATATATTTATAATATATACGTTTGTGGTAGGTATCCTAACAGTGATTGTAGGGATAGTTGAAATTATAAATAAAGTGAATATATTCACCGGTGAACAATTATAAAAACTAGGATGGTAAATCAGGGATGAAAAGGGAATCAGGATTTAAAAAAAACAGAAAAAAGACGGTTGACACAAAGAATATAAAAACTCTGAAGGGCATAAGCAAACAAGCACAGGCAATAATTTTATTTGGTGTATCTGTCCTTGTGCTTTTTTTAGTGTGCATTCCCGGTGAGAATGCCTGGAGATTTATGCACGACTTAATTTTGGGATTGTTTGGATATTGCTCTATTTTGTGGCCGATTTTAATGATTTATATATCTGCTATATTTGCTTTTAATAAGCCGGAGGAAATTAATAATTATAAAATTCCTTTGGTTTGTACGGCGATATTTTTATTTTGTATAGAATGTTACGTTTTGTCCCTTGGTTCTACCCCGCCTCCAAAAGAGTTTTTTTCTCACATAAAGATTATTTACGTTAAAAGTACAAAAAATCTTGATGCCGGAGTTGTAGGGGCTTTGGTAGGGGCACCTCTGACGTACCTTATCGGGATTACCGGGATGCGTATCCTAAATAGTATTTTGCTTTTTATTTCGCTAATGTTTTTAACCGGGATTAGCCTTGAAAATTTGCTGAAGGTCATTTTCAAGGGACTCGTTTTTCTTAAAAATAAAGCTGTGAATTTTAAAAAATCTGTATTTGATAATAAAAATGCTACGAAAAATTTAAAGAAAAAGGAAAATAACATTCTAAATGAGCAAAATAGTCGCACGCCGGACTTTGCGGAAAAGAGCGGATTTAAAAAAGATGCCCCTAATAATCAGGATAAGGTGCAGACCGGGGAAATAGAAAAAGTTACAGAAGCATTTATTGAAAAAATTAAAAAAGAAAATAGCAATTCCGAAAAAAGTAAAATAACAGATAGAACAGATAATATTGGAAACGAAAACCAGTATAGATATCCTCCGCTGCACTTTTTAACGAAGGGTCAATTACCAGTGAGCTTAATGCAAACGGAAAAATGCTGGTTGACACGCTTAATAGTTTTAACGTAAAAACAAATATTATCGATGTAAGTCGTGGTCCCGCAGTAACAAGATACGAGCTCCAGCCCGCTTCCGGAGTTAAAATAAGCAAAATTACAAGCTTAGCTGACGATATAGCTCTTAATTTAGCGGCGTCAGGTGTTAGGATAGAGGCTCCCATCCCCGGCAAGGCTGCTGTGGGGGTAGAAATTCCAA
>CAQJOC010000123.1:2017-2739 GCA_948815685.1 uncultured Eubacteriales bacterium
CGTTGTAAACATGAATGAACTTATTGCTTCTACTGTATTTAGGAATTCTAAAAGTAAACTTACTGTTGTATTGGGTAGGGATATATCAGGAAAAGTTGTTGTCACGGATTTAGGTAAAATGCCGCATCTTTTAATCGCAGGGTCAACAGGCTCGGGAAAATCTGTGTGTATTAATTCTTTTATTATAAGTTTACTTTATAAAGCCTCTCCTGAAGAAGTTAAAATGATAATGATAGATCCTAAAGTTGTGGAGCTGGGTGTATATAATGGTATACCTCATCTTTTAGTCCCGGTCGTGACCGACCCTAAAAAAGCTAAAGGGGCTCTGAGCTGGGCAGTAAGTGAAATGCTGAAGAGATATAAAACATTTGCGGATAATAATGTCCGTGATATGCATTCATATAACTTGTTTGTTGAGAAAAACAAGGGGGCTAAAGACAGTGAAGGCAACGACTTAGTTAAAATGTACAGTATAATTATAATAATCGACGAACTTTCAGACTTGATGATGGCTGCACCAAATGAAATAGAGGACAGCATTTGCAGACTTGCACAAATGGCCAGAGCCGCAGGAATGCACCTTGTCATTGCCACACAAAGACCATCTGTTGACGTAATAACGGGCATAATAAAGGCAAATATCCCCAGCAGAATCGCACTGGCTGTATCGTCGCAGGTTGACTCCCGCACAATATTGGACATGAGCGGTGCAGAAAAACTCC
>CAQJOC010000123.1:2749-2969 GCA_948815685.1 uncultured Eubacteriales bacterium
AAGAGGTGATATGTTGTTTTCTCCCATAGGGTCGCTGAAACCTCTGAGAATACAAGGGTGTTACGTTACAGATAAAGAAATAGAAAATATTATAGATTATATAAAGTGCGACCAAAAAAATGAATATGATAATGATATCATAGATGAAATAGACAAAAATGCCGAAAAGGATAAACAAGACAGTACTGATTCCCAGGAAAATACAGAAGTAGACTCTATG
>CAQJOC010000123.1:2979-3726 GCA_948815685.1 uncultured Eubacteriales bacterium
AGTGAGGCTATAGAGTGCGTAGTTGCAGCGGGACAAGCCTCGACTTCCCTTTTGCAAAGGAGACTAAGGCTCGGATATGCAAGGGCAGGAAGACTTATGGACGAAATGGAAAAAATGGGTATAGTCGGCCCTCATGAGGGTTCAAAAGCACGGCAGGTTCTTATAAACCGTCAGCAACTTCTCGAGATGAACTTGCGGCAGGATTAAAATTTTTTATATTGCGTCAAAATAATAATAAGACAGGATGAAATAAACAAAGTGAAAGCAAAAAAAGTATTTGATAGCAGAATATGGTTATCGGTTTTAGTTTTTGGCATATTTATTGTTTCAGCTGTTATAAGCTATAACAAAGATGGGGCTATAATATGGGATAAAGTCTTTGATTCCGTAAACTTATCGGATGGAAATCTCGAAGAAGATAATTACGCTCTGGGGGTTCACTTTTTAAACGTGGGTAAGGCTGACTGTACATATATCAAATTTAAGGAAACAAATATTTTAATCGATTCCGCTGACCGTGACATATCTCCCAGTATTGTGGAGTATTTAAACAGGCGTGGTGTCAAAAAACTTGATTTGGTTATTGCTTCGCACCCGCACAGAGACCACATAGGTCAAATGTACAACATAATAGATAGTTTTGATATCGGATGCTTCATTATGTCTGAGGTACCTGCTCAGATTACGCCTACTTCCTTCACCTACAGAAAAATGTTAGAGTCTTTGGATAGGAAGAAAATAAACGTG
>CAQJOC010000124.1 GCA_948815685.1 uncultured Eubacteriales bacterium
GGCATAGTTTCAAGTTATATAAGCATGGGCAACGTAAATAAAAGAGATGAAAAAGAACTGAGGCAAGAGGTAGAGAAATTTTTATTTGATAAAAAGCCAAAAGGTTTCAGAAATTCAGACAGAAGGTATATGGCTATAAGTATTGTAGGTACTCCTCAATTTACACCGAATAATAATCTCATAGGTTTGTATGAAATAAGTTTTGAGTACATAGAAATAGGAAAGCTTTCAGATATGAAATCGCTTATAGAGTTTAATCTTATGGATGATTATAGGCTGTATAATTCTGATTATCTTGAAAAAGCAAGTAATTAAGGGGGATTTAGATTGAGTGTATGGATACCTGACGAGACTATGCTATCAAGAGCAGAACTGGAAGTACAAATTCAGCAAATACGAAGTATTTATATAAAAATAGGGATTTTAAATACAGATGACTTAGTTATTGATGAGGTTTCAGGTGAGTGTATTGGGGGGAGTTATAATATAAACGCAGACGCACCTATCAGAAGGACTTGCTCTGTAAAGTTTAAAATTCCTGATAAATTTCTCCCCTCTGAAAAATCAGTTTTTTGGATAAATAAAAGATTTAGACTTTTTGTTGGAGTAACATATCTCAAAACAGGAGAGATAATTTGGTTTAAAAAGGGGATCTATGCGATACAAGACCCATCTGTAAATATTTCCATAAATGAAAATTCTATCTCAATTAGTGGACTTGATAAAATGGCTCTTTTTATCGGAGATATAAGCGGACAACTGCCGGCTAAATATATGATAAAAGCTTCTGAAGGAGATTCAGGAATTTACGTTCATGACGCTATAAAGGCAGTAATAAAGGATGGTGGAGAAAACAATTTTAAGATAGCAGAAACCTCTTTAGTTATTCCGTATAAAATTGAGGAAAACATAGGTGAGGCAAGATACGAAATTATAAATGAACTTGTAAATCCTTTTTATAACTATCAAGCATTTTATGACCTTGACGGAAATTTTATTTTTACAGAAAAACCTACTGAACTTGGAGCAGTAAAGAACTCTGAAGTGCAGTGGGATTTTTCTTCTTATAATCTTATTCAGAGCTTGGAAGGAATGACGGATATTCAAACAGTGCATGGAATAATTTTCATCAGGTCTGGAGCCGAATATACTTTAATGGAAATGAGGTGAAGATATGATAATTTAGATATTGATACAAGAAAATCTAAAACAGCAACATTATGCTCGGCAACTTTTTCAGTAAAGCATTCTAACGGAGCGGAAAAGAAAATAAATTTGTCTGCTTCTTTTGGTGGAGTGGCGGTATCCGGACTCGATAGGGGAACTGTTTCATCTACTGAAGTTAGTCTTGGGACAATATCTATATATAGCCATTGCACAGCTCCGACATGGTTCTCGGTTTCACCAAATCCTTTTGAAAGCAAAGTAAAGCTAAGTTGGGGTGGAGCTTCAGGTGGCACTAACAATTCAATTAAAAATTATTATATTCAATATGCAACGAGTGATGATAATTCTAATTGGAGGGGTTGGAGTGGACTAACTACTACAGAGGCAACCAAAGCGGATATTTCCCCTCAAATAAGCAGGGGAAGGTATATAAAATATAGAATCAGGACTCAAGGCACAGCTGGAAGCTCTTATTATTCAGGCTTTAGGGAAAGTAATTCGGTAAGGAGAATTTTATACACTTCATGCGTAGCTCCAACTTCATTTTCGTGTTCTCCAAACCCTTTTGAAAGTAATATAAGTCTTTCTTGGAGTGGTGCTTCCGGTGGTGCAAATAACTCTATCACAGGATATACAATAGAATATATTCCAAGTGTCAGATTAGTACCATAATATTTATGCGGAGCTAATAGTTAAGGGAATATTTAATTAAAAGATATGACAAGGGGGGCTTTAGCTGAATGAGAATAGTAAAAACCTTGAATTATGGATACAAGGTGAATTATTTAAACTGCAAGATTTAAAATATCGAGATTTTAACAGCAAACTTATATCTAACATTGATCCTGAAACAGTAATTGGTGTGCGTACTCCTGAACTTAGGGAACTTGCAAAAGAAATTGCAAAAAAATCAGACTTTGAAAGCTTTTTAAATATTCTTCCTCACAAGTATTACGAGGAAAATAATTTACATGGATTTTTTATTGAAAATCTTAAAGAGTATGAAGAAATTATATATAGGATTGAAGCTTTTTTCCCATATATAGACAATTGGGCAACGTGCGACCTCATAAGTCCCAAGACATTTAAAAAGCATTTGCCAGAGTTGATTTTCAAAATAAAAGAATGGGTAAAATCAAGTCATGTTTATACAATTCGTTTCGGGATAAAAATGCTTATGAGTTTTTATTTAGATGATAATTTTGAACCTGAGTATCTTAAAATTGTAAGTGAGATAGAATCTAAAGAATATTATGTAAATATGATGATTGCATGGTATTTTGCAACTGCACTTGCAAAGCAATATGAAAGTACGATAGGCTATATTGAACGAAAACGATTAAATATATTTACACATAATAGAACGATCCAAAAAGCTATTGAAAGTCGCCGTATTTCAGACGATAAAAAACGATATTTAAGGACACTTAAGATACAATAAAGTATGTTGTAAAAATACAAAACTTGTGAAATCTAAAATTTTAGCTAGAAATTGAAGATATTTATAGGTGTGTTTTCATTGCAAAATTAAAATTTTTGTGATATTAAATGAGCGTATAATTTAGAGGGTATGGAGTGAGAGACCCTGTATCTTTTACAATGTATTATGATTTTCAGATAAAATTTTTTTATGAATGTTTTTAGTATATCTAAAACTTTATCTTGCATACCAGCAGGGAGCGTCCTAAAGTAACATAATATTTTACGCTCTTTTTTTGTAGACTCATTTATTATATCGCCGATATATTGTGGATTTGCTGAATTGGTTTTACCTGTAAGGATGTAATCGCAGGAAACGCCAAATATTTTAGATAATTTTATTAAAGATTGAATACTTGGAAAATTTTTCCCGGATTCGTAGTAGGAATAGGTCGACCGAGTAACATTTAAATAGTCTGCAAGTTGCTTTTGAGTTGATCCCATCTCTTCTCTTAATTTTTTAATATTATCACGGATCATTTTTGTTTTTCTAAAGTTTTATACATTGTGATAAGAAACTCGTCTAAAGTAGGTTTACCATTTGGAAAAAGTTTTTTTGCTTGAGGAGTTTGTTTTTCCCACATTGCATTGACAGCTAGTTGCATCTCATTTTTTGCTTTTTCTACGCTTACGTTATTGTTTTTCGCTAGCTGATGGTATATCTTTTCCATATTTATGTTGGAGACATTGCTTAAATAATAATTATTCATGTTGACCTCCAATAAGATTAGTTTTACCTTTTAGGTCACATAAAATCTGAAAAATTTGCTTTGAGGTCTGAATATCCCTTTGAAGCATAGAAGTACATATTTGTTGAGAAATGGACTGAATAAACATATCAATAAGTGGAACTCTTATAAATCTATTTTCGATGATACCATTTAGAAGTTCGATTTTATCTTTGCCGATTTTTTGAATAGCTTTTTCAAATTTTTCTTTTAATTCGAGACTCGATAAGTTATTTGTTATTTCATCTTTAAATTTTTTGAGGATATCCGGAATTGAAAAATTTATAAATTCGTCAATAAAAATCAATGTGTATAAATTAGTTTGAGTATCAGGC
>CAQJOC010000125.1 GCA_948815685.1 uncultured Eubacteriales bacterium
GCCCTAGATATTATGTTCATTAATTTTATCTATTTCGCCTTTATTTTTGATGCTTTATTTCTTGTGAACACGCCCTAGTGAGAATATATATAAAAATAAAATAAAAGCGTAAAGATATTTTTGTTTATTATTTAAACAAATTATCCAATTTTGCCATATTTTGGTTTATGTTATCTAATAGTCCCTTATTATGATCGACAGTAACATCTTTATACCCTAATTTTTGTAAATTTTCTTTGCAAGAATCTATCAATCTTTCAAGTTTTTTCATTTCAATTATAAATTTATTTTGTTTAGACACTAACTCATCCCCAAACGCTTTTGTGTTTTCCGAATTCGCACTATAACAATTCACTACGTCCAAAAGCTGTTTATTATTATCTAAATCATATTTAGAGTTTTTTAAAGAATTCGCCAATTTTGCACTATTTTTTCTAATTTCAGACTGCTTTTTTCCAAACTTTTGCCTCCCTTTTTGTTCTAAAGTATCCAGTTGTTGCCTATATTCAGATAGCTTATCTTGAAAGTCTGGTTTCGCATCCGGAATTGAATCAGCAGAAGCAATTTGTCGTTTTAGCTCATTTATTAAACTTAAAAATTTGTTCATTTTAGCTTTTAAAAGAGAATATTGTGCTAAATTGTCAAAAAATATTTTCAGATTAACATTTGAATTATAAGCTGCACAATAAAGTCCGCCGTCTTTCTCTTTTAAATGCGTTTTCCTATCTTCATAAGCTTGTATTTGTTTATTATAAATTTTTATCTTTTCGTCATCTGATTTTCTCAAAGTTTTATTCCATATTCTAGCATGTTCTATATCCTCACTTAAATCACTAGTTTCATTTTTAGCATTTCGCCTTGCATTTTTCAGTTCATTTTTAGCTCCACCAAATAGGTCCTTTGCATTTGCTTTCAAATCGCTCCATACTCTCTTAGCATCGTTCCCTTTAAATTTTTTGCTTTTTTCCTCCAGCCAACTATAAATATCCTTTTCAAATTTAATGCAATCATCCACCTGGGTCTTCCAATTATCAAAAGCTGTTACTCTTTTAGATTTGGTTTTGACTGCTTCATCGAATTCAGTTAAAGCAGTAGTTAAATTCTCTAATTTTTGCTTAAATTCATTACGTCTCGCTGCTATATCCATACCATTTTGTATAGCATAATAGCTATTTTTGTCAAATTTAGACCTTATAATATTATATTCTTTATCAAATATAAATTCTAATTCTGAAACAACTGTCTTGTGCCACCCCTGAACTATAGGTAAAAAATCTTTAAAATGTTTATAAGGGCTATATTTCCAGCTATAGCCTCTGCAGTCTTCTTCAAGCGAATTTAATTTACTATATATTACATTCATATCCTCCCAGCCCATTTTTAATCGCTCCTTTTTTATTGGATTTAGCAAAGTATTTCTATCATGTTTTAGTATTAATTATACATGATTTGTTTTAAAATTTCAATACTATTTATATATTTTATATAATAAATTTTTGTTTTTTAGAATTTACATTTTTGAAGTTATTTCATAATAATAACTTCTTTAAAGCTATATCTTCTGCATTTGCTAAACCTATTTACTGTATCAAATAAGCGTATTCGCCGAGATCGTCTTTAATAACATTCTTGCCTTGCTTTTTGATTTCATAAATCAAAGCTCTTATAATATGTTCCATCTTAATCTCTTTTTCATCTCTGGCGGCCATAAACGCTGAATTTACAGCTATATTTTTTATACTTCCTCCGGTTAATTCAAAATTTTTAGACAAATATTTAAAATTTATATCAGAACTCAAGGGTATTTTAGACGGAAACATATTCTTCCATATCTTTTCCCGTGCTGAAGCGTCCGGAAAAGCAAAGTGAATTACATATCCTATACGTCTAAAAAATGCATTGTCTATATTTTCCAGATAGTTTGTTGTCATTATTGTTATTCCATCATACTCTTCCATCTTTTGTAGCAAAAACGAGGTTTCTAAATTTGAATTTTTATCATGGGCGTCTTTCACAGCTGTCCTTTTTCCAAATAAAGCATCTGTCTCATCAAAAAACAAAATCACATTACTTTTTTTTGCTTCATTAAAAAGTTCATTAAGATTTTTTTCTGTTTCACCTATATATTTTGAAACTATTTGAGATAAATCCGTTTTGCAAAGTTCCAAACCCAGCTCATTTGCAACAACTTGAGCAGCCATAGTTTTTCCCGTTCCCGGCGGACCCGCAAAAAGCATGCTGAGACCTCTTCCGTAAAGTACCCTTGAATCCATTCCCCATTCATCGTAAACAATATGCCGATATTTAATCTGGTCACATGCACTCCGAATCATGCTTTTTTCAGTTTCATCCAAAACCAGCTCATCCCATTTATATCTCGTTGTTATTATGGTTGACTTATCAGATATTTTACTCACAGAATTGGAATATGCACATTTGCATAAGTCTTTTATCCTAAGCTGTTTACATCCTTTCCAATACCATAATGAACGTGCTGAATTTATAGTAGACCGTACCTGTAATGGTGTAAAATGAAATTTATTCGCAAGTTCTCTTGCGGAAACTTTCACGGCATCTCCCAATTCTTTTAAGGAATGGTTCCAAATTATAAAATTTTCTTTGTGACTTAATCTTTCAATCGGAATATTTATAATTGAAATGTTATTTTTTATCGGAATATTCGGGGATAATTTACTATTTGAAAGTATAAATATTTCTCGTGAAAATTTTGGAACATTTTCCATTAAAAATTCCAGATATTCGTGTTTTTGCACAGACATTTCATTAAAAACTTCAAAGTGGTCCAAACATATGCTACCATTTATAATGAGTGCCTCTCTCAAAGGAGAATAAATGAGATTATAAAAAGTGTCACTTTTAAGAGAAGCATAAAGTTTCATGTCAATTATTATTGTATTTTTAACCATCAACTCCAATGCTCTTTTAACTAAAGTTTTTTTCCCAATTCCATGCTCTCCGAACATGTAAAAGCAAAATTGTTTATCATCAGGTCGCATTTTGCTTATTTCAAAAATACGTTTTGCAATTCTTTCTCTTATAGGCAAAGCTCCCTTGCTGTCAATATCCGGTACATATACTTCTATCCCACTTAATGCTACTTTTTTTTCTCCAAAATGTAAGAAACACAAAATATTTTTATCTATTTCCAGAGTTTTTTCAGAAAAACACAACGAGGACATTTTAAATTTTAAATTTATTATTTCTGAATACGCCTGTTCTATTTCATCTAAATTTTCTGCAAAATAAAAAATTTTCATCATAAGTTCGTAACTCAGTGCGTTTTTCTCATCTGTCCCACTAAGATTTTTTATAATTTCTTTATAATAATGGTCAGTGTAAAATATTAAGCTTACAAGAAAACAAAACCATTCTAAATCACTAAAAGTTAAGCATTCTTTTATGTGTTTTGCAGGAAGTGACAGCTTTTTATCTGTTTTTTGCAGCCGATAGAAAATAAAAAGACCTGCAAGGGAAAAATCCTCTCTTGCAAATTTTGCATACTGTTTTATTGTTTTTTGTTCTGAACAGATTTTATAATAATCTATTAACATTTTTACCATTTTCAGGTTGTCATCAAGGTATTCTTTGTTCTCTTTATACCCTACATCCATTAAATTTGAAGGGAAAATTTCCCTAATCTCGCTTTTAATAAAAATACACCTCCCTTTT
>CAQJOC010000126.1:0-276 GCA_948815685.1 uncultured Eubacteriales bacterium
AGACAAGCCCTATTATGATTTTCTTCCGTGGGAACAACAAAAGTATCTCCCGGACCAAGTTTCTGCTCTAAAGCTATTTTGTTAATTTCTTCTCTTGTTAAAATTTTTTCTGCCTGGTTTGCTTTACTGTCATTTGGTACATCGTCAGATTGTATATCATTTGGACCTTTTGCATTTACAAAATTTGTGCATAAATAAAAAATAAATATAGATATTATGCACATAAAAACTAAGGACAACATTTTTACAAAATTAATAAATATATTTTTTTTTTTT
>CAQJOC010000126.1:309-3306 GCA_948815685.1 uncultured Eubacteriales bacterium
GGGGGGGGGGGAGTGAATTTTTAAACCTCATGAAAAATCTCCTTTATATAATTATAGATGTTTTAACAAATCGTTTTAAATCTATTGTTTATGGGTAATATTATAATAATATGGCTTGTATTTTGTTAATATTTTTTAAAGATAATATTATTAAAAAACAAAAAATACATATAAAATTTAAATAAATTTTCATATATGTTTTCTGTTATGCAATAAAAAGTTCAAAATTATTATGTGATATGTTTATAGATTTGACTATACATCTCCACTATAAAATCTTTGCGAGATAATATATTTATTGTTTTTTTAAACTTGACACTATATTTAGGTTGTGTTATTATTAAAACATAAATATTTAATGAAAGGATAGTTTTATGATTTTAAGAAAATTTTTTAACTTTGTAAGAGTCTGTCTGATTTGCTTATTTGGTATTTTAGGATACACGTGTAATGCAAAAAACTGCAAAATTTCAAAATTGAAAAAAGATAGAACGCTTGCCTTTCGTATTGAGGGTATTGAGAACATCAAAGATTTAGGCGGATATAAAACTTCCTCGGGAAAGACAACTAAGTATGGTTCTGTTTTGATATGTGACCCTGCAGCATATCTTGAAAATGATGAAGGTCATGATAATTTAACTGATTCAGATATTATAAAACTTAAAAATAAATTTAATTTAAAAACTATCATAGATTTAGACGAAGAGCCTTTTATATCCAATAAAAAACTTCCTAAAGGAGTAAAATATTATAATATCAAGCTTAATGTTTTACTTGATGAAAAGAAATATAGCCACTGGTTGCCTAAGTGTATATGGGAAGTTGTGTATGGTGCGCCTTCCACAAAAGCTAAAATTAAACAAATTTTTGATATAATTGCAAATTCTAAAAATGGCGCTGTATTGGTTAATGCAACTAATAATTTTGATAAAAGAGGATTAATAGCTACACTGCTTCTTTTATTAAAAGATGTTAGTAAATCAGACATAGAAGACTTTTTTGGAGGTTGTTCTACCTATCCGGATTCTATAGGTGATTGTCGTTTAGTTAATACACGACCTTATTATATATCTGCATTTATAGATTATATAGAAAATTATTATGAAAATGCAGAAAATTATCTTCTTAAATGTGGAGTTTCTCAAAAAAATATAAATAAAATAAAAAATAAACTTTAATCTTTATAATATATAATTTATAAATTTTCATGGTACTTATCCTAAGATAAAAACACAAAAAAGTTCCATTTACATATTATTTATTAAGGAGTGAATGAAAATGGAAGCTGTAATTGTGCTTATTATTTTAAGTTTATTAATTTTAGCAATATTTATTAAAAATATTATAAATACCATGGAATATAATGAAAATGGAGCAGACAATATATTTATTTCTCTTAAAGGTCATAAAGACGATATAGAATTTATGCTTAGAAACGCAGTCAGTGATGTAAAATGGAAAAATAGACACAAAAATATTATTTGTCTAGATTATGGAATGGATGAAGAGACAAAAAAAATTTGCAGTCTTATGTCTAAAGATTATGACTTTATTTATTTAAAAAATAAATCTGAAGAAAAGTCAGATAACAAACCCACCGTTTGGACTTATAATCTGACCAGTGATAAAATTTGAACTTTCACTCGCAAGAAACAAAACAACATTTGAAACATCTTCAGGAGTCCCGAGCCTTTGAAGTGGAGTTTGGTTTATTAAATCATTGAGAGCATCTTTGTCAAGATCACTGTTCATATCTGTATCAATCACCCCGGGGGCAACACAGTTAATTTGTATACCTGATGGACCAAGTTCTTTTGCGAGAGCTTTTGTAAAACCTATTATCGCGGCTTTAAAAGTAGAATAATGAACTTCACAAGCTGCACCGGATATTCCCCAAATAGATGATATATTTATAATTTTTCCGTTTTTTCTTTTTAGCATATCTTTTACAGCTTCCTGAGTACAAGCAAAGCATCCACCCATATTAACATAAAACATTTTATTCCATTCAGATTTAGTAATCTGTGTAAATAATTTTTGCTGTGATATCCCTGCGTTATTTACAAGTACGTCGATATGACCGAATTGCTCAATTGCATGTAGGACTAATTCGCGGGCTTCTTTATCGAGTGATAAGTCTGCCTTTAAGCATATTATATTAGGATTAAAATTTCTTAATTCTTTAATAAGGGAAAGAGCTTTTTCTTTTGACTTGTTGTATCCAATAACAACATTATACCCTGATTTTGAAAAATCCACAGCTATTTGACGACCTATCCCTCTTGCTCCTCCCGTAATAACGACAGTTTTATTATTTAATCTTCCTTTTTCAAACATTTTTCTATTTCTCCGATAAAAATTTTATGATAATCATTATTTTTATATTCGGAATTTATATTTTTATCTATAAAACATGTAGAGTCAATAAATTGTCCATGAATTTTGCGACAAATATACACAAGTTTAGATTGCTGGAAATAAGGGGCTTTTTCATCAAAAATAGGAACAAGCCCTGTTCGTTTTATTTTATCCGTATCGCGTCCTGATGTAGTTCCGCAAATATTTAATATATTTTTATCTTTATCTTCTAAAAAACATATGGAATAATAATCATTATTTTCTATAAATTCAAAAGTATATCTTTGAGGGCGGATAAAAATAAAAGATACGTTTTTTTGCCATATGATACCTAAACCACCCCAGCTTACAGTCATTGTATTGAATTTTGAAGAATTACCTGCACTTACAAGAGCCCAATCTTTTTTAAATGATGAAAACGGATTGAATTGCAGTGAATCGATATCAATTTCTTTAAATAACATAACATCTGCTCCAAACATTTTTTATAATTGATATTCCGGTTAATATACTTATTATACCATATTTAAGTAAATAAACTAGGACTTGTCTGAAAAATAAAACAAACTATATATGAGAGCTCTTACTTATAGCTTATCCCTAAATTAGCGATGAACCCGAATAAGTTTACGCCAAACA
>CAQJOC010000126.1:3386-3601 GCA_948815685.1 uncultured Eubacteriales bacterium
CGATTGAAAAAAGAGTGTGTAACCTCAACAAACAAGAGGCGTACGCGAAAGTTAGGGTTTCGTTCCAACTCCTTCTTCTCCTCACCGCGAGGCCGAATGCAATAGAATCACGTTGTTCAATAGCTTTTCCGCTGCCGGTATAACCTGCGTCCAGGTACAGATTTTGCGGATGTTTCTCATCCGGTTTCGGACGCGGCACCACGATGTGATCAAGG
>CAQJOC010000127.1 GCA_948815685.1 uncultured Eubacteriales bacterium
CAAAGTTACCGGACTAACAGTCGTTTTATTTTCACCGGGCAAAGCGGAAGCCAGTGCAGAGTTAAGTGGCAAAGTTACCGGACTAACAGGCGTTGCACTCTCATCCACCTGCTGCGCCATGTTTTCATGAGAATCAGAGTCAATCAATGTACGGTTTTCGATTCGAGACTCCAAATTTAAATTTGGAGTAACCGCACTTCCTTGAACTGCAAGATTACCGCTATTTACTGACGATTCGGAGGGGGTATTGTAATTATACCTTAACCACATCAGAGCTGTAAATAACGCAGCAAACCCGACACCACCCGCAATAAGCACTGGAATATTATAGCTATTTTTCATTTTGTTACTCCTTACACGAATACTATGTAAGTATTATAACATAATTTAATTAATAAAGCAATAATTAAATAATAATTGGGAGTGCCACATGGGTATATACTAAGAAAACTAGATATTTAGAATAAGTTTTGCTAAGCCCCGATTAGAAGATATTTTACGATAAACCAACTGCAGCATTTCTATCGACCTTCCAATATCATATCACCTTTTGGGGTACTGCCTATATTTTTATTCAACCGCATTCATTTATTAAAGCAACGGCCAATCTGTAAACTCATGCACCTTTTTCCGCTGAGCTTTGCAATTCTACCAATTGGCTTTTATTTAACATTTTCAAGAAGTGCTTAAAGTAAGTATCGCCCTTTACGTCCATTTCTTCCCTGATGGTTTTTCCGCTCCATTGGTTAGTGTTTAATAAAAATCTACTGCTTCTATTTGTGGTAATTACGATTGCTCTTTGCAGGGAAATGAGTCTTTCTATAGTAAAATTAATATCATCTTCATCTAGTATATCGCCTAAACATGCGTTGATATCTTGTGCAGTCAATTCCAAAATTCTATTTGCGGTATTCATGTTCATATGAGGTAAAATAAATGAACCATCGAGGTGCAAAAGTGCGGGGAGATCACGATTTTTCTGTTCTAAATTTTTATAATGGTCAAATGATAAATCATTGTCATAAGCATTGACTCCCATAATTTCTCCCTCATCGGACAACACAATAAAATAATTTGCCACCTCACGGTCTCTTTGTGCGCAAAGTGCATCCAAAACCATCAAATCAGACATATCACGCTGAAATAACGGTGCAATATCTGTTATTTTCATGTTTTTCAGCTGTCTAAATGACACTCCTTTTGCACAATCCAGAATTATCCCTAATTTTTGTGATTTATCCGGAGTAATCAATTTTACGTACCTTGTATTTACAATCAGGTCTGAAAGCCCCAGCAGCTTTGCAATACGCACAGTTGCCAAATTACGTAAAACATGGTTTATTTGAAGGTCACCTATTCTTACATTTCTGTTGGCATTGTACTGGACAAACTCAGCAAAGGCATAATGTATAAACTCAGGCAATACATTTATTCTGAATTCATAAGGCAAATACTCTGTAAAACCTAAAATATCGGTACTCATTTTCTGAGGCGACTTAAGCCACTGTGCAGCTTTTCCGTCACCATAGATTTTCATATGTGCAAACTTATTTAAATTTTCTTCATTTTCAAGGCTCTTTAACATAGCTGCCTGTTCAGATAAATACTCATCCTTAAAATACTCTTTTATAATTCTCTTTGCGGTATCATACAAAGACAATTTTACTTTAGTTTCTTTAAAAAACTTCTTCTGTGCATCGACCTCAACGCAGTATGTATTGTGAGATATCCCACCGTTACGGTTTATATAAAACTTCGCTCCATCAGGAAGTACCACAACCTCCGACGGTTCTATCGCATAAATAAAGCTCATGCAGCTCACAAAAACAATTGTACACAAAAAACTAAAAATTTTCCTCTTAAAATTCACAGGCACTTGTAAAATCCCTTTCACAAAAAAATTAGAATTATTTACTCGCTGGGTATATTTTAACATATAACAAGTGAAAATCAATATTAATATTTTAAAGAATGCACCCTAATCACTCACTTGTGAAAATTTTCCTATTTTTCTTTGTTCATTTTTGTCAAACGATAAAAATAAAACCCAAAAACGTTTCAAGGGAGGATCTCAACTCCCCCTTTGAAATTATCCTAAACAACCGAGCTGTCACCTTAACCCGGTCTTGTAATTTTTTCGGCTGTGCAAATTAATTGCGCTTTCCCTTTTCATTAAGTGTCCTTGTGTGCTCAGCCAAGAAAATCGAAAACAGTTAATCTAGACACTCTCACAGCTTCTACCTCTTATCGACCTTTTATTCACTCCAGTATTTTAAAAAAACTAAAATTTATATACGCTTTATTTCATTTCGTCCAATGCCTTTTTATAGATTTTTGCCGATCCCGCGGCACAAAACAGACTATTTGGCACCAATTTGCATTTTTTCATGTTTTCTGTAAATGCCCTTATTATTTTCTGACTTAAAAAACTTATATATGGATAAGTCACTGAATAACAAGTAAATTTGGAATCAAAAACTCCACGAAATCCACCGGCACCGCTACTGAGAATTCCCGGGTCTTTCCTCAAAATCATTTTTATTTCAGTGGGACTTAAGGAATCTAATCCTTTAACAATCTCCAATTCATCACGTTCAGTTGTCATGCGTGTCTTTGGGAGTTTCCCCGACGCTTCCTCGCTATACTCTTTAAGTTCATTAATTCCTTCACTAAAAGCATCTCCTAAGATATTAAATATACCTTTAAACAAACTTTTAGGCTCTTTTTTGTGAACCGCAGCCTTACCTTTTCCAAAAGCACAACCGGCATCTTTTGCAGCCTTATTAATTACATCCAATTCGCTTAACAAGGCACTTTTACCGATTTTTACATACCACCGTTTATTATCAGCAAGAACCTCCTTAGCAAGATCTGTAATATCAATATCGCCATTACCACCGGAATTGTAAACTTCAACCAATTTATTTGCCAATTCCTTAGCACACTTATCTCCTAAGCCTGCCATATGAATCACTCCTTTCATTATGCACTATACCTATAAATGTAATTTAAGTTAATAAAATCATACTATATTTGCTAATAACCAGGTAAATTGTAGTTTAATTTAATAATTCACAGTGTAAAATTTTATATTTATTATTATTTATCTGCCAATAACTATATATAACACCTAAACGATTAACTTAACCCGGATAATACAAATAAATCGTATATTATCATAGTGCCAGCACATGTATTATATGCAAAAACGAAAGATATTCTTTTGAAAAATATATGTTTTATAAGAATTTTTTTACTCTTCTGTTTTTTGGAGTGATATCTGAATAAACGGCAAGCTTATTTTATTAAAAATCGGTTTTAATGCCCAGTTCATCGAGCTGCTTTTTATCAACGGTTCCCGGAGAATCCGTCATAAGTTCTGCAGAACTTGCCACCTTAGGAAATGCTATAACTTCTCTTATACTTTTGCATTCAAGCATCAGCATAACCAGTCTGTCAAGTCCAAATGCCATTCCTCCGTGTGGCGGTGCACCATATTTAAATGCCTCAAGTAAAAACCCAAAACGTTTTTGAGCTTCTTCTTCGCTGAACCCCAACGCTTTAAACATCTTATCCT
>CAQJOC010000128.1:0-3059 GCA_948815685.1 uncultured Eubacteriales bacterium
AGAGTAATTCAGATAAAATAGGGAGATATGCTGCACAGATAGCTGATCTTAGATGTCTGCTCGACTTAAATTTGAAGAAAAGCTTTTTCGAGCTCAACCGGCTGACGCAGTACATACAAGATATTGATGATTCCCTGGTCAGACAAATTATGACATATCGGTTTATATACGGCTTCAACTGGCAAAAAACAGCACTTATTATTGGTGGCAATAACAAGCCGGATGCCCTCAGAATAAAGATGTATCGCTATCTGAAAAACAGGCAGCTGAGTTAACATCTATGTCTAAAGCTTTTATTTTTCAAAAAGGGGAGTGGTCTAAAATAAAGGACTGGATCGGAAACTCAAAATCGGGGCACGGATTAAATGGCATTTCCTATAATGGAAACCATGAACGGGAAAAACATGATTTTTACGCAACAAACCCACATTCTGTAGATATATTCCTTGAGAGAATAAAAAAAGACAATATAGTTCTACCCAAAACTATCCACGAGCCCGCCTGTGGTCAAGGGCATATCTCAAAGGAACTTGAGAAGTATGGTTATAATGTGGTTTCATCTGATTTGTACGATTATGGCTATGGAAAGTCCGGACTGGATTTTCTAAAAAGTATAGATAAAGCGGACTGTTTCTTTACAAATCCGCCTTATAAATTTGCATTACAGTTCGTAGAGAAATCGGTAGAAAACCTAAAGCCTGATGGGATGAGCATTATGTATTTAAAGATTCAGTTTTTGGAGGGAAAAGAGAGAAATCTATTTTTCAAAAAACATCCGCCAAAGTACGTTTATGTGAACAGTTCAAGACAAATGTGTGCAAAGAATGGGGATTTTGGGGGTTCACCCTCAAATTTGATGTGTTATGCTTGGTATATTTGGGACAAAAACTTTCATGGGGATACAATAATTCGGTGGATTGATTGAACCAGAAGAGAAAGGCCGGTGTGGATTCACAGGAGCCTGAGGAGGGGGCGGCATAATGCTGAATGCTATTGACGTTGCAAATTACTTCTTAAAAAAAGATAGAAACCGAAAACTTTTTAAAAATGATATCATAGAAAGAAACGGAAAAACCTTTTGTGAAGGAAATGTACGGCTGAGTATTTATTTACATATTGCACAAAACGTCTGGATTGCTAAAACCGGGGAAAAATTGATAGATGTTGATTTTTATGCATGCGATAATGGGGCCGTCGCCCCGGGCGTTCAGCGGCAGTATCGAGCATTAATCAATAACGTTCCGAAAACCCGAGAAATAGCCTTTTCAAAGGAACAAGAAGAATTTTTAGATACAATCTATGTTGCTTTGGAGAGTGCTGACATTGACGAGCTGATTGAGATATCACGTGAAGATCCTGAGTGGGAAAACAAGCATAGAAATTATCCTAAAGACAAACTATAAGACTCAGTACGCTAATTTTGTTTGGGCTATAGGGCGGAAAGTTATCTGAAATATTCAAAGAAACACGACTATTTTAAGTTAATCAGAATACATTGCTTTTTCATGGTCCGAATACCCCTGAATAGTTGTGAACCTCAATCTATACCCTCATTGCAATGGTATTTTAATACATCCTCGTTTAAAATTACTGAATAATTTTCCTGTTTATAGCTATTCGACCAAGGCGAACCGGGACAATGAGTAATCTGCACGAGCTGACCTGCTGTATGGCCCTTGTATTTTTCTAATGTTGAATTTATACTCAGAAGTTTTTCCACTCCGTCTTCGGCGAAAAGGATACGGCTCCTCCAAGGAGATTCGGATTCAGGGTGACTTTTAATTTTTTCTGCGTTTTCTTCAGACAGATCAATTTCCTCGAGTATTCTTTCAGCGTTATTGGGGTCATAACTTTCTTTTATTTTCTCTCCACCATATTTTTTATAGTTATCATAAACACTTTTAACTATAGGACCGTATTTAAAAGCATAGATTTTATCGTCAAATAGAGGTTTTTTTGTTTTACAAATATAGTCCGCAAAACATAAGTAGACCAATTTTTCTATTTTCAGATGCGTGCATGAAATTTTGGACAAAATGTATTTAGCAATGTCTGAGCCCTTCAAAACTCTGCCTTTTTTTATTTCACTTATAAAATCCCCTATATTGCTGATTACTTTTACATTCTCAAAAAAGCTATCGGCATTTGCGACTGAACTCCACGAACTGGATTCAGACAGAATACAGTGACTTGACAAAGAAACATCCTGGCCGCATTCAGTTTTAATCTGTTTTATTATTTTTGTGATATATTCGGGATTTAATTTGTCTTTATCCGTAATATCTATTGCAATTCTCGACCCGCACGCATACGAACTGCTCATAATTATATAATGCTGCTGCATTCTTTTCCCTCCTTCTTAGAAACCATCTGTTTTTCCCATTTGGTATACTCCTGCTTATACTTCTTGTGAGATTTGATATTGTTTTCTTCATCCTCAGCTGACCATATTTGTAATTCCCACGGAAATGCGCTATTATCCCCACATTTCTTAAAATATACGTGTGTAGCTTTATATCCATTTTTAGATGCATCATTGCACCTTAGCTGAACATTTCTGTCTCTAAAATCATCTTTATTTTTTAAGAAATTACATATTTCCTCGAAATTCAGGTTTCCATCCAGCACGATTCTGGCACCAAATAAATCATTTAGACACTTAAATAGGGGTATTTCCCCATATTCGTGGGGGCTTAAATTATACCTTTTTATTTTATCTTCAATAGAATTTGGTGTTTTTATCCTGCAAATTGCTCTATATTTATTTTCTAAAGTAAAATTTAAATCCACTGTGGACTCCAATAAGAATATTTGATATCTACGAATGGCTTTAATAAGGTTTTCTCTAATGTACACGTCTTTGACCAGATTACTCTTCAAATTAACTTTTATATAATTGGGGTGATTTATCCATAAAGTATTTTTCTTTAAAAACTGCTCTATTAATAAATTTACGATACTACCCAAAATTTCCTTCATAAACCTAAATAAAGCCCCCTCCTAACTCTATTAAAGTTTCAAGCTACCTGCTCCCGGTTCAGTTAATAGATATTAGAAGC
>CAQJOC010000128.1:3076-3526 GCA_948815685.1 uncultured Eubacteriales bacterium
TCACTTTTATGAGCACAAAATCCGACTATATATTTATTATATCACTAATGGTTAAAAATGATAATTAGATTTAAGGCCCTCTACAATACCCAATAAATAAAGAAAAATTTGACTTATTAACAACAAAACACAGAAAAGCAAGACAAAATAAATCCACGCACGATTATGCGTGAACCTCATGAATTTATTTGTTTATACTCTCAGTACTATCATCTGTTGAGTATTTTTACTGCACGCTGTACATGGTCATCTTCCAGCCCTCTAATCATATTGTAATTAGCTTCCTTTCTTTTTGTCATTACAAAATAGTCAGAGAGCCAGCTCCAACTCCAAAAATCGTCGTCATCTAAAATGACAAATCTCCTTAAATTAGCTTTATCTACCATCCATTGTCTTATTTCCAAAGGTCTGGCGTCCGGTCCGGTTTCCAAATACTGGGTATAGTCGCTT
>CAQJOC010000129.1 GCA_948815685.1 uncultured Eubacteriales bacterium
AAGGAATCTTTTGAGTATGAATTTGCCTTTAGAACAGATTGCTGATGCAACGGGTTTGTCTATTGATGAAATAAAAAAACTTAAATCTAATTAAGTTTAGTAGAAACAGAACCTTAAATACCTGTTGCTACTTTTTTTACGCTTTAACCAATCTGGCGAACGAACATATTTTTTTTATTCATTTTTAAGTGAGATAAAAAGAGAATCAAAAAAATGCCCAATGAAAGAGTAAATGAAGGACGCTTATACCCTTTTTCAGGTTAAATATTTTAAGCAGAAATAGCCGTATACTCTATATTTTTTCGTATTCAAAGAGTTTTTTTATAAATTTTGCTTCGCCAATCGGAATTAGATTCATTATTTTCCTTGTATTCTTCGTTAAGTTCGGTAAAATTCATGTTTTCACCGCTAAAATCAAGAAGCGTAGCACCAGTTCCGCCTCTGCGATTGAGTGCCACATCAACTCCGACAGTTTTAAAATTTTCATGTTTTTTCACGCACCACATAAGCATCAGCTTGTTGCAGTTTTGCTCAAGTTCGCCGGAATCACGTAATTCAGAGGAGGTAGGACGAGTATTTTCATTCGACACACGGTTCAGCTGCGACAAACACAAAATCGGGACATTTAAGTCGGTAGCAAGTTTTTTAAGCTCTCGGCTTATGGCCCCGATTTCTTGATTTCTGGTTTCATGTCTTGAAGTCGATTTCATTAATTGCAGATAGTCGATGATAATTAATCCTAAATCCTTAATCATTCGGCAATTTAGGCGAATGTTTTGAACTGTAATTCCGGCGGAATCATTCACAATGATATTGTTTTTTTGCTCTTGCACCGTATTTTTTAGGTTTTCAATGTCGGTTTCGTTTAGTGAATTATCAATTAATTTATTCATAGAAATGCCTGATTTTTTAGATAAAATTCTTTCACAAAGTTCCTCTTTAAGCATTTCTTGACTGTAAAATACAACTTTTTTACCGGTCTCAGATACATTTTGTGCAATTGAGAGAGCAAAAGCCGTTTTTCCGACTTTAGGACGGGATGCAAGAATAATGAGGTTCCCACCCGACATTCCTTTTAAAAAATTATCTATTTTTGGGTATCCGGTATCGCATCTGTTCTCGATTTTTTCGATTTTGCCCGAATAATAATTGATTAAATTCTCTGAAATGTCATTTAAATTTTGCATTTTTTTGTTTTGAATGGGCAAAATTATTTGTGACAATATACCAATCAATTTTTCACCTTGTTGCTCCACGTTTTCGCTGTCAATATCGCTGAGCAGAGCATTTGACAGAGCAGTCCGAATTTTTCCAGATACCGCTGATTTGTGCACTATATCGGCATAATACTCAACATTTCTTAAGCTGGGAGTGGTTTCACAGCACCGAATTAAAATTTTTTGAAGGTCATTTTTGTTAAACCCCTCGCCAAAATTTTTGTCACCACGGATTCCATCGACCACTGTCACATAATCTATCGGTTTCCCGGCACTTGACAGATTCAAGATAGAACCATAAATTTCTCTCAGTTCGGGATAGTGAAAGTCGGCAGGTTCTATTTTGTCGATCACTTTTGCAAGAGAGGTTTCGTCAAGAATTATCGCTCCAATCACCGACATTTCGGCGTTTCCGATAAATTCATCATCAAAATTCATTAAAATTTTCACCTCCTGATTTTTTGAAATATAAAATTTAAGTAAATCCTAAATTATTTAGTATTTTAGATTAATTACTCTTAAAAAAGATTAAAAAATTATATTTTTATTTATATTTTTAATTTATATTTTTAATTTATATTTTTAGTTTATTTTTTAGTTTATTTTTAATAATTTAAATTATTTGAAATTTATCGATTAATCCATGAGTCAAAATTTATGGCTTGACATTTTGTTATTTTCATGGTAAACTGGTTCAAGAAATGTGAAATTTACATTATAAAGTCGATATTTTTGATGAGGCTCTTTGCATCTACGATGATTTTTCGCCATTTGTTTGAGTCTTTAACCGAATTTATCGCATAAAAAACTCTGTCCTCACGCTCTCTTGTTCGTTCAATAGACAAATATTTTTCAATTTCTATCGTCCAAGATTTTATCAATTTCTCGGTATCGGCAGACGGCGTAAACTTTGTATTTTTGAGTGTTTCATAAAGTTCCAAGGAAAGTACTCTGGACGCACTGTTTTCAGATAAATCCAAAATCTCATGTGGTGAAGTTTCGTCTTCCCAGCCTTTTGAGTTTAACCAAGAAGCCGGATAAGGGATATATCTTCCGTTTTCTTTTTGCCAATCGAGTGTAGATTTTTGTTTATTTAGACTTTCAATCATCGTATCGACAAGCTCGCTTGAAGGTTTGTGAGTCTTAAACCATTTGAGAGCTCGTCCTCTGCTTTTCTTTTTCGGATAAGCCGAATAGAAACGCTCAAATCTTTGATAAATATTTTCATCTTGAATTAAATTTTTTGTTTGTATTGGGTTCTGAGCGTATGTATTGTATTCTATATTATTTTCTATATTGTATTCTTTATTAGGGATTTGGACCGAGGGGGCTGAGGGATTTATCTCCATAGGATTTTGGCATTTATGCATAGAGGTATCGGCATTTGTGCCATTAGAGACGAAACGATTTTCATTTATTTTTAAGATTCTTTCCTCAACTTGTCTGGTATTTTTCATATATTTTATTTTTGAAGTTAAGTATCCGTTCTTAACAAGTCGATTTATGATTTTCGAGATACTGTCTTTTCGGATATTCAGTAGTTTTGCAAAATGTTCATTATTTGCATAGCATCCCTTTTCACCTGAAAGATCGGCGATTTCGGCCAAAATAATTTTTTCCGTCCAACCCAAAGACTCTAAATCACATATTTCTTTTGCAATCCAAATACCTTTAAAGTTTTCCGTTTTTAATTTTTCTGTTTTTAGTTTTTCCGTTTTTAGTTTTTCTGTCTCCATAATTTTACCTCCACATATAACGCAAAACCAACTGAAAGTTGCCTATATGTGGTCAGATTTAATAAAATTTTCAGCTTACATTTTCGCTATTTTATTTCTTGTTTGAAAGTTTATATTTCCACCCTCTGCAACGACTAAAATATAAAAATAAAGAGCTTTCGCTCCAACTGTAAGATTTCTGTTTTTAACTATTGAATTATATAATTTTTGGCTATCTGGCATGACATTGCCCTCCAAATAATTTTACTTAATATCGTGACATTCTAAGTCGGCTAAATCAGCAATTATATCCGCTTTTTCTGCTATCATTTTAAAATGCTTATCTATGCAGTTTTCGCAATAAATTAAATTGTCAATTTTCTGCAGTCCTCTCCTTCATAAATTGGAGTATCACATAAATAACATTCATAAACTTTTATGAGCTACCGATCAGAAATATTGTCGCGATGCCTGCTTGGAGCGCTAGGCATTGCTCTGTACTTCTTCCTATTAGCTAATGCACTTTCTTCGCTCACTGAGCGCAGTGCACTGCGAATCATTATCCGATGGAGTGAGGTATCCTCTATC
>CAQJOC010000130.1:0-537 GCA_948815685.1 uncultured Eubacteriales bacterium
GTTTCCTATAATTGTACAGAGGTATATTTATTATATATATTTTGTCCGAAAAATAAAACATTTTCATCGTGAAAAGTATGTCCTCAAAACACCTATTTGTAAACAAAACTCTATTATCTTCAACCATTCTCCTGCGAAACATCTTATTCCAAAGAAAAAAATGCATAGAGGTGTCCTTTAACAAAGAATGTATGAGTTTTTTTGCGGAGTAGTTCCCTTGCCGTCTGCTAAAAACATTTTTTGTTTTACGATTTTTTTCATCTATATAGTAGTAGTTACAGCATACTATATCTGAGTTATATTTTAGTGCAGTTTTATACATTAGCTCAATAAAATTTCTCTCAATTACATCATCACTATCAATAAAACATACGTATTCTCCCCTCGCAAGGGACACACCTAGGTTTCTTACATAAGCAACTCCCATATTCTTTTCTAAATTTATATCTTTTATATAGTCCATTTCATACTTGCATTGTTCTACAATTTTTGCAGAACCATCCGTAGAAGCATCGTTTATTATAATTAATTCAAAGT
>CAQJOC010000130.1:655-3031 GCA_948815685.1 uncultured Eubacteriales bacterium
ATTTTTTTGAATTCTGGAAAATGGAAATGAAATTAATATAGTAAAGAAATATGTGATTACTCGCCACAAAAGTACAGCCGGTTTTATAGTTTTATCTGTAAAAAATTCGCCGAAGAAAATTAAAAAACCTCCCTCAGCAGCCCCCGACCCCCCCGGCAGCGGTGTGAACGAGGAAATCATAGTAACAAAAGCCTGCGATGCTATCATATCAAATATATTGGCACCCCTAAAATGAAATGCACGATAAATGCAATATGGTACAACAAACATACAAGTGATTTGTATAGCAGTTAAAACGTAGGTCTCTAATACCAATGTTTGATTTCTGTATAGCCGGTCGTTATTTACGTGAAAGTATTCCAGCTGAACCTCTATATCTCTGATTTTTTTGTCCGAGTCTTTTATCAAATGCAGCCTCTCCAGGGTCTTAACCGCCTTATTGATGGTTCTGAAAGTCAAATTCCTATTGAATGAGAAAAAAAGCACTACCACTATTACAAATGCCTGTGAACAAAAGCCAAAAATAGAAAGCCCCCTCATCATGTATTGCACTACCCTTAAACAAGTATGACTTTAAAAATATCGTAAGTGCTCCGTATATTGTCAGCGTGGACTGATATACAAGAAATTTCTGAACTAGAGCCGAAGTTGCATGTCCCGGGTCAAGCCCCTGAGAAGACATAGCATATATCTGCATGGGCTGACCACCCGATGCCCCCGGGGTAATAGCACTGAAAAACTGACCCACCATACACGATTTAAATGCATTCTTAAAAGAATAAAATCTATTTGTGGTATTGGCAAACCTAAATATCAAATATGCATCAATTAGTATATTTAGTAAATGACACACCACCGCCATCATCAGCCACAATTTATTGAATTCTCTTGAGCTTTTGATAAGATCAAATAAGCCGTTCTCTGATACACAAAAATATACCAGTATTGATACCGACAAAACTAGCATTGATATATTAAAAAGCTTTTTTCTATCAAAAAATTGAGCCACTTAATATTCCTCCATGCGGGAAAACGGATGCCACTTAAGATAAATTCTGTTTTAAATGATACATATATTTCTCGAAATAGTCAAGTGTTGATGATTAGCGACAGTGCTCTAAAAAGTGAGATGATATTGAAAAGTTGATAAAAATACTGCGGTTAGTTTTTGTAAAGTGCTTCCAATTAGGTATTTATTACAAAATAATCCTATCAACAATAAAAAAATAAGGTTTTAGGCTATAATTGATAAAATAAATGACACAGCGTCTGTCTGGATAAAAGGGACAGTCGATTTTTTACTGTACGCAGAAAACCACCGGATATACATACCGGTGGATGTCTATCGTGATTAAAATCAGTTCTCAATAAGGAACCTCCCACCTACAGATGCCCTTTTTATAACCTTACAAACTGTCGCTATTTCAGACGGACTGGCCATTTTTCCGTTTTCATCCATAATTCTGTAATTTCCGCTGTTAGTCCTTTTCAGCCTGTATCCAACGGAAGAAAGAGCTCTAGCCTCCTTATCAGTTAGCTTATATATCGGGTCACTAACTATCTCATATCCTCCGCTCAAATTCGCCAATTCCTCCTGCGTAAGCACAGTTCTTCCGGACATTTGACCGTCACTCGAGATTTTTTCCAGTCCATTCTCCTTGTTGTTAAATAGTTCTACTTAAATTCGCCTCCTAAAATTGTTAGATAATAGTCATCGACTTGCCGGTGACATGGAAATTGTAACAAATTTATGTGTAAAAGTCAATATATTTTAGTATATTATATCAATTCTAGCAGAGTTCCATCACTTATAATTTCTGTTATATAAGAAGGTGATTTGAGAATATTTTCTTACCTCATGAGCATAACAAAAATAGAGCAGTATCTATAAAAAATTTCCTTAACCACCAAAAGATACCCGTGAGAGATATCTATGCAAATATTAATTATAGAATATGTTTAAAAATTATATCATTTTTTGTATAGTAATATCAGTTATCACCTTTCCTATTGGGTATTTATTACAAAATAATCCCATCAACAATAAAAAAATAATGTTTTAAGCTATAATTAATAGAATAAACGACACATTCGTGCTATAATGTCTAGCAAGACAAAATCACACAAAAAATTCTCAGATAAATTGCTTTTATGATACAATAGTTATTAAGTGTGATTTAGTTAAATAAAATTTGCCTCAATTATTTAAATAAATAGTTGATAGAGTGGGGAGGCTGATAGCGCTGCAAAGATGTTTAATTTTTTAATTTGTTGTTTTCCGAGAGGAGTGGGAAATCGTGGCATCCGAACATAAGAACGATTTTAAATATAAAAAAGATAAATCGTCTGATGTTTACGATACTCTCGATAAACACA
>CAQJOC010000130.1:3041-3419 GCA_948815685.1 uncultured Eubacteriales bacterium
CGGGCTATCCAGAAAGAACATAGGGACTGTTTGGTGGAAGAAAAAAAACACGGATAAAAAATTAGACCCCAAAACCCGCGGACTATTAAAAGGAAATCCCGATATAAGCTCATTGATACCTCCCGGAGGAGAGAGAGTCTCCGATATACCGGATGAAATGGGAACTTTCGAAACCAAAACAGTAGGAACTATTATGGTCGGCTTCGACAGATATAATAAAAACTCGGATTTGGGTTTCAGCGTTGTATCCGACAAGGACAAAAACAGACACGGTATCAAAGAAAGAGACGAGGATAATCCCAACACGTACTTTGGCGGGAACTTTGACGGGGAAGAAAAAACCTTTAAAGCAGGAAATATCAGTTTCCGTTATAACAG